>JBIIIL010000155.1:0-6395 GCA_044234825.1 Phycisphaerales bacterium | reverse complement strand
GCGGTAGGGCAGCAGGAACGCATCCGCCTTGCTGAACAAGGCAGACTGTTCGGCAGGATCCTCGATGAAGCCGGTGATGGTCACCCGGTCCCGCAGTCCCAGCTCGTCCATCATCGCCAGGACGTGCATCCACATCTCCGAGGAGCTGGGGTCCTTGGGGTGCAGTCCGCCGGCCACCACAAGCCTGTACTGCTCGGGGAGCAGCTTCAGGGTCCTCAAGGCCTGGCCGTGTCCCTTGTACGCGCTGACGAATCCAGGGATGACAATCCACTTCTCCCCGTGTGACTTGACCCAGCGGTCGGTATGGCGCGGGGGAACAGCTTCGATCGCGATGGGCACCATCCGCACCTTTGCCCGGAACTGCGGAAAGGCTGCGAGAAACTGACGCTGTGTGTAGCCGCTGTGCAGGACGATCGCCGCAGCGCGGTCAAGCGCCTCCCGGAAGTGTCGCGTCCGATGCCAGTACATGAATGCCCCGGCTGCCCGCCGAGGCAAGCCCCGAAAATGCCCTCGTATCAGGCTAGGGAGGAAGGTATGCAGGGTGACCACGAGAGGCCGCCTGACCTGACGCACCAGCGATCGGAACTCGCGGTCTGCCTTGACGGGCGATCGCCCGAAGAAGGCGTACTCGTGCTGAACATGCACCACGTCGCAATCGGCGCTCTTGGCAGCCTGGCGAAGTCCGTTGAAATGCGACCTGAGCGCGGCGCGCGTCAGGTATCTGCCATGCTCGTCATAGCGGTCGCTGATGTTCCACATCTCATGGATGTCGACTGACGAGAATCGCTCGAGACCGGCTACCAGCCGCTTGGCGTACTCCGCGTTGCCGCACACCTGGTCCCAGGGCGTGAACATGGCGATGCGGATCTTCTGACTCGGTGCGTGCGACGGCATTGTGTGACTTCGGGGGGTGGCCGGATGCCGCCTTGCCCTTCATGGGAACGGCTCCTCGGTCATAACGCTACCTAAGGACGGGCACTTTTTGCTCGCCGCAGCAGTGCCGAGCACGATCGCGTGCCGTGCTGCGAGAGACGCCGTCGCCAGAGGGGCCGCGCGCGTGGTACTGTTTGCCCGTGAAATCAGCGCTGATCACAGGGATTGGCGGGCAGGACGGCGCCTACCTCGCCGCGCACCTTCTTGAGCTTGGATACCGGGTGGTCGGCACGAGCAGGGATGCGGAATCGGGCCGGTTCGAGGCCCTTGCCTCACTCGGCATCCGTGACCGAATCCAGCTCGTGTCGATGTCGCCGGTCGACTTCAGGTCGACCTTGCAGGCTGTGACGGCAGCCCAGCCTGACGAGATCTACAACCTGGCCGGTCAGTCCTCCGTCCGGATGTCCTTCGACCAGCCCGTCGAGACCTTCGAGAGCATCGTGGTGGGAGTGGTCAACCTGCTTGAGTCGATCCGCATCCTCAAGGCCCCAATCCGCCTTTACAACGCAGGCAGCTCGGAGATGTTCGGGAACACCGGCGACGCGCCCGCGAACGAGGAGACCGCCTTCCGACCGCGCAGCCCGTACGGCATCGCCAAGGCGACCAGCTTCTGGCAGGTTGCGCAGTACCGCGAGGCGTACGGAATCCGCGCATGCACCGGGATCCTCTTCAACCACGAGAGCCCGCTGCGGCCTGAGCGCTTTGTGACCCAGAAGATCGTTGCGGCGGCATGCCGCATCGCGGCCGGCGAGCAGGACATCCTCGAGCTCGGCGACCTCTCCATCCAGCGCGACTGGGGGTGGGCGCCGGAGTACGTGGTGGCGATGCGTCACATGCTCCAGCTCGACGAGATGGCAGACCTGGTCATCGCCACCGGCCACACATCGTCGCTGATGGACTTCGCGCGCGAGGCGTTCAGCGCAGCGGGTCTCGAATGGTCGCGGCAGGTGCGGCACACGCCGTCGTTGCGGCGCCCGACCGAGATCGAGTGTGGCCGAGCGGATCCATCGCTGGCCAGGGAACGGATCGGCTGGCGCCCGCGCTACACCATGCCGGATGTTGCGCGCATGATGGTGGGGGCGCGGCGGCAGCCCGACACTGCCGCACGCTGAGCCTGCCTACGCCGCCCGGGTGCCCGCAGGAGCGTCGTCAATCGGCGTGATGAAGCCGGAACGGCTGGAATGGCGTGGCCTTGAGTGCCGTGCGGAGCTGGTCCCCACTCGTGCCCGTGGGCTCCCGCCGGCGTTCACCCTACCGCGGCTACGGCGTCCAGTTGGCGAGCAGGAACGAGAGGTCGGCTCCATCCACCGCGCCGGAGAGGTCAAGATCTGCGCCATGTCCCGTGGATCCCCAGGCGGCGAGCAGCATGCCCAGGTCGACGCCGTCGACGATGGCATCGCCGCTGATGTCCCCACGCACGGCGTTCGCGCTTGACCAGAACGCTGCGATATCGGTGGAGTCGATCTGCCAGTTGCCGTCGAAATCGAACATCTCCCATCCCGGTCGGAGCGGTCCCATGCCATGCGCGACGAACGCGCTCCAGTCGGCCGCGGTGCGGGCACCATTCCCGTCGGCATCGCCAAGCCGTGATGGCGGATACACCGTCCATGCGCCGTTCACGGGCACGTGCGAGAGCCTGCGTGCGGGTCCGTGCCCGGGCCAGAGCACATCAGCCGAAGGCACCGACACCGCGGTGCCCAAGCCGAAGTGCAGGGTCATCTCGTTTTGGCCT
This sequence comes from Phycisphaerales bacterium, assembly GCA_044234825.1. GTDB lineage: Bacteria > Planctomycetota > Phycisphaerae > Phycisphaerales > SM1A02 > ZLKRG44. The sequence goes on along the minus strand of JBIIIL010000155.1, from coordinate 3,730 downwards.
AGGTAGCCATTCCCCCCGCAATGGACCTCGCGCCACTGCGCTGGCAGCGGTTGGCCTCCGGGTCCCACGGGACGAATCGTCACGCTGGCGCCGACCGCATCGCGCACTCGCCCGTCGGCAGCCACTCTCAGTCGAAGCCAGCTTCGCCGAGATCCATCCTGGTTCATGTAGAGCCGCACCGCACCGCCGTAGTTGTTCTGCACCAGGTCAAGGTCGCCGTCGCCGTCGAGATCGCCGATTGCGGACACGTACGAGAGCGCTGTGGTGCCGGTCACGCCTGCCGCCGCAGCGATGTCGATCATCGGGGGCAGGCCCATGTTCCTGTAGAGCGAGTTGGGCAGGGTCTCGCTGTTGACGTACAGGTCGAGTCGGCCATCATTGTCGAAGTCCCAGAAGATCGCAGCCCAGCTCATGCGAAGGTGCGCCACGCCCCACGGTGACTCGGCCCTCACGAAGGTGCCAGCGCCGGTGTTCAGCAGCAGCGGATTGACGCCTTCGAGAGGGGGCGCAGGATCCGGAAGGTTGGTGAAGTAGAAGTCCGGGCGCAGTGTGCCATCCACATCCCCGCACGCGACGCCCATCGAGCAGAGCGAGACGTCCATTCCGCTTGAGGCCGACACGTCCGTGAAGGTGCCAGCGACGTTCCGATGCAGCTGGTTCGGGACGTTCCCGAAGCCGCGGTCGTTGCTGACGCACAGGTCGGGCCATCGGTCGCCGTCGACGTCGCTCCACACCGACTGGTAGCTCAGGCCGGTCGAGTCCACCCCTCGGACCGGCGCCACATCCTCGAATGTGCCGTTGCCGAGGTTGCGGAACAGTCGGTTCCGCTGCGCGGCGGAGTAGATGCAGACGTGCAGGTCAAGCCATCCATCGCCGTCGAAGTCGGCGACACTGCAACCGGCGCCGAATACCGACAGTCCGACTCCAGCCTGCTCGGTCACGTCGGTGAACGAGAATCCGCCGTCATTGCGCCAGAGCCTGCATGGATGCGTGCGCTGGACGATGTACAGGTCCAGATCGCCGTCACGGTCGTAGTCGAAGGCCGAGATGCCGCAACCCCATGGCGTCGTCGCGATACCGCTCGTTGCGCTGCGGTTTGCGAACATGCCGGCGCCAAGGTTCTGGTAGATGCCGACAAGCCCATCTGCCCGCCCGAGAAGCGCCAGGTCCAGTCGGTCATCTCCATCGAGGTCTGCGATCGCCATGCCGAATCCGTCCATCGGATTCGTGAGCGGGGGCCCCAGCGTCATGTTGTAGATGACGCCTCGGACGGCATGCTCGGAGGTGAATGGGATGATGGTGTCGGCACGCGCGAGCGCGCTCGCCGCCAGCACGGGCATCGACGCAGCGACTCCCGCGAGTGCGGCACAAGGTCGCCGCCCCGGCGAGCGCGCCGTCATCCGCAGCTGCCCCATGTTGCGAGCAGGAACGCGAGGTCCGCCCCGTCAACCAATCCCGTACCGTCAATGTCGGCCGATCCGGCGGTATCCCACTGCGCGAGAAGCATCGCCAGATCCGAGCCGTCCACCAGTCCGTCCCCACTGAGGTCTGATTCGCACTCGAGCTCGCCCCACAGCGAACGTGCCTTGGCGAACGCGACGGGACCGACCGCATCCCCGATCCGCCGCGAGGGCAGGTCGTCAATGGATGGGTGGATGCCGCCCCAAATTCGGCTGAGCGCACTCTGGTCCGCGGCGTCCGCGTACGTCGCAAACTGGAGCGAGAAGCTCACGCTCGGCCCATCCTCGAACACGAGGTACGCGTTCTGCGGCACGGGGAACTCGCCCATCCCTCCCGGGAAGTAGCGGCTGCCCGTCAGCAGCTCGAGCACCCGCGCGGCACTGCGACTGAACGCGCTGTGGCCTGAGGTGTATCCCCCGAAGGGAGGGCTCACGAACGTCGGACGCTGGTACGGCCACCAGCTCACGCCCAGGACCCATCCGACGCCTGCCGTCTGGTTGGCCGGATTCGTGATGGCATTCGGGCCGCGCCATGCGCGTACGGCCACGTTGCCCTCGTACCCCTTGAGCTCGGCGTGTCGCCCTCCGGTTCCGGTCGTGGCCGCGGTGACGAGTTCGATGAATCCCGGGATGAGCGTGATGCCGTTGGGGTGGTAGCTGGGAAGGGACGCGTCGGAGCGCTGGCCGTTGTCGCACATCCACCTGATCGCCGAGATGGGTCTGGATGTGTCATACCAGCCCTTTGCGCTCCACACGCTGATGGCAGTGTCATGCATCGCTCCGCCAAGCGCGAGGTACGCCTTGGCGTCGTACTCGAGGGCGTCGAGCTCGATGCCTTGGCCCTGCATGCGCCGGTGGAAGAGCGGATGGTCCATCGCCTTGTGGAGAATGCTGAACCAGTGGCCTGGTGGAGTCTCCGAGTCTGGGCCGTCTGCCCAGTACTCCGCGAGCACGCGCGCGTAGTCGCCGCGAGGAACCATCTGCGGGACGTACGGCTGCCCTGTCACGGGGTTCACCGGATGCCCCCGTCCGGTGTTGCCGCCCTGCAGGTAACGGTAGTACCCCGAGCCGTCATCCGCAGGCGGCTCGATGTTGCCGAGCGACGCTGGGGAGATGTCCCACATCACGCCGTCGCTCGGATCGAGGTGGGAGGACCACACGACCACCATCTCGTGTCCGGCTCGCCAGCGCTCGTCTCCGCCTCCCGGTCCGCCGAGCAGGGGAGGCGGCCCGGGGTCGTGGTAGACGGGCCAGTCGACCCCATTGCGCGGGTGAAGCGTGCGCTGGGACGGCAACAGCGAGAAGGGGGTGACCCATCCCCATTCGGCCGACAGGAACGGCGGGAACCCGCCTGGGATGATGTTCCCGTTCTGATCCACGAACACCTGAAGGCTCAGCGGCTGGTAGCGGTTGACGTCTATGGCCCAGGGATTGCCGGGTATCGCCACGATGAGCGGCGGATTCACGGGCGTGTACCGCAGGTTGGCGTAGCCACCCGCTTGATTCGATCCATCGGCCAGGCCTGCAGCGATCACGGCCTGCGCGATGCGGTTTCCGATCGCCGATGGGGAGTTGCCGACCACGCTCGTGTCCGCCGGATTGCATCCGAGCGATTGCATCAGCGCGACGTAGCGGGGCTGGACAGTGGCGAAGCCTGGTGCCCCGGAGAAGCGATTCATCATCACCCGGTAGGCCGCGTGACTCATCGCAATCTCGCGCGCGGCGTTGGGGTCAGCAGCACCATGACGCTCCGTGAAGATCCACGGTTGGGCCCGGGTATCGAAGGTCGCCCAGGCGTCCCACATGGCCACGCTGATGTGGAACAGGTTGCGGGCCTGGATTGTGGGGCGACCGAAGTCGACTCGAATCGAAGCCAGCGTCAGGTCCATCCACTTGCGCGCGACAGAATTGTCGGCATCGCCGGCGGCCGCGGGGCGCGCCGCCAGAAGCAGGGCGGCCGCAAGCGTGCCTATGGCAAGGGATGTGGGCAAGCCGCGCATCATCGGGTCAGTTCAAGGCCATGGGGGTGGTCATGAAACGTACTCCCCACGCCACGCAAATCAACCGAGAGTCGGCCGCTGCGAACGTTTATTGGCCCACAAAGCCGCGCGGACTGCGTGCTGCGACGTGGATCCCCGCGTGTGTGGCGCCGATCGCAGGTTTCTGCGGGTTGGGATCCGCCTACGCCGCGCGGGTGCCCGCAGCAGGGTCGTCAATCGGCGTGAGCGAGACGATCAGCGCAACGTCGATGCTCTCATACAGCAGGTCGC
>JBIIIL010000154.1:0-6440 GCA_044234825.1 Phycisphaerales bacterium | reverse complement strand
TCGAATCCGCCCTCCACCACCCGGCCGGAGAGGTGATACCCGCAACCCGACATCACGACGACCAGCGCGAGCGCGCCAGCGCCCCTCACGAGCAGCGAGCGGATCGCGCCGATCAGCGGCATCAGGATGGCCGCGCCGACGAGCGCAATCGCGCACCACAGGCCGATGCGGGCGACTGGCCGCATCACCGAGGCGCCGAGCGCGCCTCGCGCCGCGTGCCGAACCTCCGGATCGTCCTCGGGACCGAGGTCGACGCTGTCCCAGTCGACAGAAGATCCCTCCTCGCGCGCCGCCGCCAGCGCCTGCTGCGCACGCTGCACATCCCGATCCCTGACCTGCAGGCGAACCGTGCCGAGGACGCCGCCCGCGCCGAGCACGCAGCTCTGGATCGAAGGCACGTTCACCATGCAGGGGATGCCCGCATCCTCAAGCACCACCGCGGCCGCCCGCGCCTCGAACTCCGTGCCCGTCTCGAGGACGGTCGCCAGCCCGAGGTCACCGCACGCATCGCCACGCTCGCTCATGATCCGCCCTCCGCCAGTCCGCGCACGCGGTCGACCGCGTGCAGCAGCGCCTCACTCTCGTCGGGGTCGTACACGCGACCGTCGAGCTCCACCCGCCAGTCCGTCACGTCCTTCGCCTTGAGCATGACGGCCGAACCGGCATCCAAGTCAGGCCGAGTGACCGGACGCGAGGACGTCATCGCCTGGATGCCGTCACCTGCGATCCGCCGCACATGGAACCATGCCTGCTCGATGCGCGGTCCGGCGTGGCCCTCGGGGGGCGGCGGAACCGCCGCCTGCACCTGGAACGCATCCTCGGCCATCTTCTGCCAGTCTGGATGGCTCGGCCGCGCCAGCGACGCGAACGCCGTGGCAAAGGTAGGCCATGTGGATTGCGCGCGCTGCGTCGCGGCCTCCACCGAGTGGCGCGTCATGAAGAGCACCGCAGTCCCCGACGCGATCCTCTCGACCGCGTCGCTTGGCCACATCCACACCGGCTTGTACGCCCCCCGCGGCGCAGTGCCGCAGACGGCGGCGCGCGGGAGCTCGAACTCAGCGAGACCGTGCGATCGCGCAACCTCGCGCCAGGCGCGGGACCCGGGGGCGCCATCAGTGAGGTGCTCTGCCACCGTGTCGGCGCGCTGAAGGGTCACTCGAATGCCGTCGCCGATCTCCATCTCAAACCCCGGAGGCGGCGCAGGCGACTCAAGCAGGAGACCTGCGAGCGTGTGGAGCAGCACCGCCGCCGCATCGGCCTGCTCGCGCGGCACCTCGCACATCTCGAGCTCAGGCAGGCCGCAGCGCGAGAGGCCGCATGTGCCCACAAGCACCGTCGAGGCGTCGCCATCGGACAGGGCCTCGTACCGGCCGAGCCTCCACAGCACGCGGTCCATCGGACGCGCGCCCTCCGCGACGAACATCCTGTCGAGCGTCGCGCGGTCAAAGACTTCGCTCGTCACCACATCGAGCAGCGCCACGACGTCCGGCAGGCTGCCTGCAACGAGGCCAACGGCCATGAAGTAGTCCTCCGCGGCATCGGGCGCGTGCAGGACCGTCTGCACCCTGATCACCCACTTGGCCCGGGAGGCCGCATCGCCGAGCTGCGCACGCTCCGGCTCCGAGAGAGCCCGCGCAGGCTCGCACCACACCACAAGCGCGTGCGTGATCCCGGGGACGTGGACCGCGCAGCACCAGTTGGCCTCGCCATCGGGCTCGAGCTGCTGCACCTTGAACCTGTCCTCGCCATCCTCGTCGTCCGGCGCCTCGCCGTCCGGAGAGTCGCCGTCCGCATCATCGCCCTCCGATGACGCGTCGCCGGAGGCTGCCGCAGGCGCGGCATCGCCGACCCATGTGGCCATCGCGCCCGAGACCTCCTCCATCGTGGGCGGCTCCGTGTGGGGCCAGAAGGCGACAAAGCCGCTCTCCTGGGGCTCAAGGCCCCACGGATTGCTCGGGTCGCTCTGTTCCGGTTCTTCGGCCATCCCCTCTACCCTATCGTGCCTCTCGCCTGCACACCATGGCCATGCGCCGGATCGCCAACATGCTGATGCTGCGGCCCTCGCCGCCCGGGTGGTGGCGTTCCGTAGATCCCGCGGCCCCGGGATCGGGCGCGGGGTCCCTGATGGCCTGGACCTTTGCGGCATGCTCCGGCCTCGCGCTGTTCCTGTGGTTCGGCGGGCTGCTGCGGGTGCAGTCCACGCAGGGACCGGCCAGCCAGTACCTCTCGGCGCTGCCCACAGCCCGGATGGCCACCATGGAGTTCGGCGCAGGCGTCGGTCCTGGCCACCAGATCGCGTCGGTGCCCGCGGGGCTCATCATGATCGGACCGTACAGGACCGCGCCCCTCAATATCGCGCGATGCATTGCGGCAGCCGCCTCTGTCGGGGTGGGAATCCTGCTCATGAGGTTCGTGTCGATCCCTGCCGCATGGAGCAGGTCGGTCAAGGATGATCCAGATCGGTGCAGGCGCGCCGCCTCGGCGGCGACGGTCGCATGCGCCCGCATCGCGGCTGCGCACGTCACCGTGTGGATCGCCGTGTCCGTTGGGGTCTTCGCGCTCGCGATGCTGAGCCCCCCGGGCACGCTGGCCCTTGTGGCCTGGCTCGGGCGGGGAGCGCTTGCGGCGCTTGCATGCCTGTGGCAGGGATTCCTGCTCTGGCAAGTGCTCGGGGCGCACGCCGCGGATGGCGCTGTGCGGGGGCGCACGCTGCCAGTAGCGCTGCATGTGGCCCTGAACGGCATCGGTCTGCTCCTGCTCGTGTGGGCAGGGGCAGCGCTTGTGGCCTAGGGGCGCATCAGGCGCCAAGTCCCGTCAGGATTGGGGATTGGGGCGTCGCGGGACTATCCTTTCGTCATGGTGCACCAGAGCCTCACGTTCCGCCGTTCAGAGATGCTGTTCCGAACCGGATTCCTCGCCCGAACGCTGACTGCGCTCGCGGCCGCCGCATGCCTTTGGGCGAGCGCGTCGCTCCCAGCCCTCGCGCAGGACGGTGCGCCGCCGGCCGCGCCGCAAGGCAAGAGCGACGAGCTTCCCAAGTGGGAGCCCGGACCGCGGCATGTCGAGGTCATCTCCAACCTTGATGGCGTCAATGGCCTCTTCCGCCTCTGGCGTGACAAGTCCACGCCCGACCTGTTCGCGGAGCTGCCGCGAGACATCGAGAAGAAGCTGCTCTTCCTGGCATACACCGTCTCGGGCGGCATCAACGAGGCGGGCGTGCAGTTCGGCGACCAGTACGGGTCGTTCAAGCGCTTCGGCAAGCAGCTGGCGTTCATCGAGCCCAACTTCGCGGTGCGCACCTCAGGTGACGAGGAGAGCAAGCGCGGACGCGACCGCGTCTTCACCGACCGCGTGCTGTTCAAGGCGCCGATCGTCGGCATCGGGCCGGGCGGCGGCTACATGGTCAACCTCACCGACGTCTTCGGCAAGGGTGCGCCGACCTTCTTCGGCGGACGTGTGGGCGGCATGGACCCGAGCCTGATGGAGGTCTCGAAGGCCAAGGGATTCCCGCGCAACGTCGAGCTGAGCTTCCAGATGCCGATCGCTGGCGGCCGCTTTGCGACGATCGCCTACTCGATCGCCGAGATCCCGCGCGACACGGGCTACAAGCCGCGCCTCGCGGACGAGCGCGTCGGGTTCTTCACGACGACCTACCAGGACGTGGGCCAGCCGGCCAAGGAGGACCCCTTCGTCCGCTACGTCAACCGCTGGAAGGTCGAGAAGGCCGATGCGGCGCTGCAGCTGAGCCCGCCGAAGGAGCCGATCGTCTTCTATGTCGAGCACACCGTGCCGATCCGCTACCGCCGCTACGTGCGCGACGGCATCCTCGCATGGAACAAGGCCTTCGAGAAGATCGGCATCGACGGCGCGATCCAGGTCTACCAGCAGGATGCGCGCACCGGCGCGCACATGGACAAGGATCCGGAGGACGCGCGCTACAACTTCGTCCTCTGGACAAACGGCAACATGGGCTACGCGATCGGCCCGTCGCGCGTGCATCCGCAGACTGGCCAGATCCTCGATGCGGACATCGTGATGGACGAGGGATTCGTGTCGAGCTACGCGCGCACCTGGGACCTCCTGCCCGACTTCGTGTCGCAGGGCATGGGCCCGGACACGCAGGCGTGGCTCGCCGAGCACCCGCAGTGGGATCCGCGCATCCGCATGGTGGATCCCGCCCGCCGCGAGATCGCGTCGCAGCTCGTGGCGCAGCAGTACCAGCGCGAGCTCCAGGTGCGCCATGCGCTCGACTGCGGACACGACCATGGTCCGACGCTGCTGGGCTCCGAGCCTGGCGACGGACTGACCGGCCGACTCTCGCAGCTCAACGGCTACTGCCACAACGGCCGCGCGAAGACGATTGACCTTGCGATCGCGCGCCTGGCGCCCGAGATCATCGAGATGGCGCTCCGCAAGGAGCTCGCGGCCGCGGCCCAGGCGGCCGCTGCCGAGGAGGCGGCGAACTCCGGCGAGAGCGATGAGGATCGCAGGAAGCGCGAGGCGGCAGCCGCGCAGGATGGGGCCAAGCCTGACGCGCCGCGCACCGCCAAGGCCGCGCGCGACGAGAACCCCAACCGCGCCGGTTACATCGACGGCCTGCCTGAGCAGTTCGTCGGCGCGCTCATCAAGGACGTGATCATGCACGAGTGCGGCCACACGCTCGGCCTGCGGCACAACTTCAAGGGATCGACCTACCGCACCATGGGCGAGCTCAATGCCGAGAACCGCCCGCTGGTGGCGACCACGGTGATGGACTACCTGCCCGTGAACATCAACACCGGCGACGGCCCCGTGCAGGGACACTGGGGCATGTCCGACATCGGTCCCTACGACATGTGGGTGATCGCCTACGGCTACGGCCCCGACTCCGACCTCAAGTCGCTGCTCGCGCAGAACACCAAGCCGGAGTACATCTACGCCACCGACGAGGACACGGGAGGGCCGGACCCGACCGCACGGCGCTTCGACCACTCGAAGGATCCCCTTGACTACGCGCAGAGCCAGATGCGGCTCATCGCCAAGCTGCGTCCGCGCATCACCACCGATCTCGTGAAGGACGGCGAGAGCTGGGCGCGCGCGCGCAGGCTCTTCGAGACGCTGCTGGCGCGCCACGCGCAGGCCACGATGATCGCGGCCGACTGGGTGGGCGGCGCCTACACGAGCCGCGCCAAGAAGGGCGATCCCGATGCGCCGCCTGCCGTGCGGCCCGTCGATCCGGCGACCAGCCGCCGAGCCCTGCAGCTCGTGACGGACCTTGCCTTCCGCGATGATGCCTTCGGCCTCTCGCCCGAGATCGTGCAGCAGCTCGGCGTCGGCCGGTGGATGGACGAGGGCGGCTTCCGCGACATCATGGCACCCCCTGCATGGCCGGTGCACGACCGCATCCTCTCAGTGCAGTCCATGGCGCTCACGCGCATCATGAACCCGGACACCCTCGCGCGCGTCTACGACAACGAGGTCATGACCGCACGCAATGCGGATGCGCTCACGCTGCCGGAAGTCATGGGCACCGTGCAGCGCGCGGTGTGGAGCGAGCTGCTCGTGCCGCCTTCGGGCTCCTTCAGCGACCGCAATCCGATGATCTCGAGCCTCCGCCGCAACCTGCAGCGCGAGTGGACCGACCGCACCATCGAGATCATGCTCCCTGGTGGCTTCCGCGGTCCAGCCGCGGCACCGGCCGCGACGCTCGCGCGCGCCCAGCTCAACCAGCTCACGGCCGACATCGATGCGGCGATGGGTCGCAGCGGATCGATGGACAACTACACGAAGGCGCATCTCGCGGAGACGAAGCTCCGCGTGAGCAAGGCTCTCGACGCCAACTACATGTTCAACCCCGCGCGGCAGGCCGGCGGGGCAGGCGGCATGCGCATCTTCATCGGCGAGCCCACGCCGCCGGCGGCGCCGGCCCCCGCTCCCGCGCCCGAGGGCAGCGGCGCATCGAACTGATGTCGCGGGCCTCCGGGCCCGATTACATGCCTCAACGCATGCGCGCGGCGGTCCCACGGGACCGCCGCGCTGCGTTGGGGCAGCGTCACATGACCAGGTTGACCATCCGCTTGGGCACCACGATCACCTTGCGCGGCGCCTTGCCGCCGAGGTGATGCTGCACCTCCGCCGACGCGAGGACGATCGCCTCGACCGCGGCCGCATCCGCGCCCGCGGGCACCCGCACACGCGCGCGGAGCTTGCCCATGATCTGCACGGGCATCTCGACCTCGTCGTCCTCGAGCATCGCCGGGTCGAACGAGGGCCACGACTGCGCGGACACGCTGCCTCGCGAGGCGCGCCAGCCGAGCCGGTCCCACAGCTCCTCCGCCATGTGCGGCGCGAAGGGCGCGAGGATGCGCAGGAAGCGCTCCATCTGCGAGCGCTCGAGCCCGCCATCGGCGGGATCGGTCATCTGCGTGGGACGCGTGGCGGCGTTCACGAGCTCGATCATG
>JBIIIL010000153.1:0-6478 GCA_044234825.1 Phycisphaerales bacterium | reverse complement strand
GCCTCGGATGCGCGCACTGCAGAGGCTGCTCCTGGGTCTGGTCCTGATCGCCGCTGCGGCGACGGCGCTCGTGCTGACGGACCAGTCGCGGACGGTCTCGCGCGGCGAGGCGGCGCGCCGCATCGCGATCATCCAGCTCTCGTCGATCAAGGCGCTCGAGGACGGGGCGCAGGGCGCGGCCCGTGTCATCGAGCGCGCCGGATTCTCGCGCGAGGCCGGCAGCACGCTCGACCGCTTCAATGCCGAAGGCGACATCGGGACCCTCAACCAGATCGTGTCGGAGGTGGACTCGCGCGGCTATGACCTCGTGGTGACGATCAGCACGGCCGTGACGCAGGCCTTCATGCGCGCGAACAGGCGCGAGGTGCCGACCGTGTTCGGGGTCGTGTCCGCGCCGCCGTCGATTGGGATCCCGTACGGCGCATGGGTGGAGGGCGCCCGACCCCGCTGGATCACGGGCTTCGGCTCCCTGCAGCCGGTCGGCCGACTCTTCGAGGCGACCAGGCGCGCCAACCCATCGGTCATGCGCGTCGGCGCCGTGTGGAACCCCGCCGAGCCCAACGCAGAGGCGAACGTGAGGCTAGGGCGCGAGGTCGCGGCTCGGCTCGGGATCGAGCTGGTGGAGGCCAACGCCTCGAACCCGACCGAGGTGCTGCAGGCGGCGGCCACCGTGATGGCGCGCAACATCGACGTCCTTTGGCTGCTTGCGGACACCAACGTGATCGCCGCCGCGCGGCCGCTGATTGCCGCCGCCACGGCGCGCCGCATCGCCGTCATCACCAACAATCCAGGCCCCGAGGCGCGCGGCGCGGTGATCTCGATCGGCGCGGACTATGCGCAGGTCGGCGAGCTCACGGGCGATGTGGCGGTCGAGGTGCTGCGCGGGGCTGCGCCCGAGACGATCCCGGTCGAGCCGTGCATGCCTGAGGTCGTCGAGGTGGACGTGGAGGCGGGCGCAGCGATCGGCCCGCAGTGGGCGGGCCTTGCTGCTGTTGCGCAGGAGCTCCGCGAGGCGGCTTCGTCCGATCGGAAGCCGGCCGCTGCTGCCGGTGCCGCGAGGCCCGCCGGATCCCGTCGCAGCGCCAGCGGCGGTGCATCCGTCAGGAGCATCGTCGCCGTGACCTACGCCGAGACGCCACCCACGGAGGATGCCCTTGCGGGCACGATCGATGCGCTGGCGCAGGCCGGGTTCCGCGACGGACAGTCCGTGCAGCTGACGGTCCGCGGCGCGCAGCTCGATACTGGCACGCTCAATTCGATCATGGCGCAGGTCGCCGAGGAGCGCCCGGACCTGGTGCTCACCTTCTCGACGCCCACATTGCAGGCCGCGATGCGCCGATTGCGTGGCGTGCCCGTCGTGTTCAATCTCGTGGCGAGCCCCGAGGCGGCGAAGGTGTGCACGGCACCAGGCGACCACCTGCCGGGATTCACCGGCGTCTCGAGCGCGAGCGACTACGTCGCGCTCGCCCGGGCGCTTCGCGAGACATTCCCCTCGGCGAGGCTCGCCAGCGGAGTGTTCTGCCCCTCCGAGGTCAACAGCGAGTACAACCGGATCGAGATGGGGCGTGCGCTTGCCGATGTCGGCATCGAGTACCGGCCGACGCCGGCCGACCGGCCAAGCGACGTGCCCGCAGCGCTCGATGCCGCGATCGCGCAGCGACCGGATGCCCTCATTGCGCTCTCGGACAACCTCAGCTCGACCGCGATGCCTGCAGTGCTCAAGGCCGCTGCGGGCGCGCGCATGCCCCTCGTGGGATTCGTGAGCGACCTCGCCGAAGGTGGCGTGCTCGCACGCGACTTCCGGCAGCTCGGCACGCAGGGTGGCGAGCTCGCCGTGCGCGTGCTGCGCGGGGAGAGTCCGGACGCGATGCCAATCGAGTGGCCGCGCACGACGCGGCTGATCGTGAATGCCGCCAGCGCGCGCACGCTTGCTGTCTCGCTCCCGCGCGCGCTGCTGGAGAGGGCCGATGCGGTGATAGGACCCGAACCCGCCGCCGCGCGCGCGAGTGCGCCTTCGGGGGGCCGCTGACATGGAGTTCCGTACGGATCGAGGTCCGGACGGATGCTGCATCGTCCTTTCGGGACGGCTCGACGCATCCAGCGCCGATCCCTTCCTGGCGCACGTGGAGGCCGAGATCCGCATGGGCGCCGAGGTCATCTCGCTTGACATGTCCGGCGTCGGATACGTATCGAGCGTGGGCCTCGGTGCGCTGCTGCGACTCGCCTCCAGGATGCGCAGCGGCGGAGGGCAGCTTGCGCTCGTGGCGGCCAGCGATGCCGTCACCGAGATGCTGCGCGTCACGCGCCTGGACAAGGTGTTCATGGTGGGACCCCGGTCCGCAGTCGTTTCCTCGCGTGCCAGCTCGGCGCAGAGCGTCGCGAGCGGGCCGGAGCAGGCCGCAGAGGTCCCATCACTCGCGACGGTGCCGCTTGCGGACGGCAGCGTCCTTCGGGGCGAGGCACGGCTCCTGTCGCCTGAGCCTTCAACGCCCCTCATGCAGCTCGGACGCGCGCGCGGCCACGGCACCGAGCCCATCAGGCTGAGCGCGGACCTTGTCGCGATCGGGCATGCGGCCCTCGCGCGGGATGCGGCGGATGCGGCGGGCCGCTACGGCGAGGCCATGATCTTCGGCGGCGTGGCCGTGGTCACCGCAGCGAGCTCAGGGCGGTCGGACTTCGTGTCGATCCCGGTGGGCAGCGATCCGGAGCGGTCTGCGCGCGGCGCGGAGTCGCCGATCTCGGCGTCGCCCGCCGCATGGATGCTCGACGGCCTCGCATGCCGTGGCGTCCCGCGGTGGGGCGCGTGGTTCGAGCCTGCGGCAGACGACGTTTCGCTGGCCTCGGTGCTGGGTGCTGTGGCAGGCCTTGAGGACGGGCCGTGCGCGGTGGTGGTGGCGGGCGAATGCGCAGGCCTCGTCGGCGCCACAGCACGGACCTCCCCCGATTCATGGGACGGAGACGTCGGCAGCCACGATGCGGCGCAGATCAAGTCGATGCTCCGGTTCTGCGCCGACCCCGTCCACGGAGGCGATACCGCGGTGATTGTGGCGTTCGTGGGCCAGCCGCCTCGCACACCGTCGGCCGCCGCCGCGATGCGCGGCGCTCGCCCGCTCGATCCCGCCGATCCGCTGTCGCGCGTGGTGCATGCGCATGCCGTCGCGATGAGCTTCCGCCCCATCAGCCGCGGCTCCCTTGACGCTGCGCACACCGTGGGATCCCTGCTCGCGGAGCAGCGGCTGCGCAGCGTGATGCACGTTGTGCAGCCCTCGCGCAGCGCCATGCGCCGCGGCACTGCATGGCGAATCTCGCTTGAGCCGCCGGAGGCTGGCCCGTGAGCGTCCTTGTCGCCTCCATCGCGATCGCGCTCGCCCTCGCGATCCTCGCGTATGGCGTGTTCCTGAGCTTCAGGATCCTCAACTTCCCGGACATCACCGCGGACGGGAGCTTTCCGCTCGGCGCGGCCGTCGCTGCGACGCTCATCGATCAGGGCAGCATCGCAGGAATGCCAGTCGGCCCATGGACCGCCACGCTGGTCGCCACCTGCGCGGGCGCGGCGGCCGGGCTCTGCACCGGCATCGTGCATGCGTACTTGCGCGTGAACGTGCTGCTGTCGGTCATCCTGACGATGACCGCGCTCTACTCGGTGAACCTGATGGTCATGGGCCGCAGCAACATCGGCCTGTACGGGAAGCAGACCATCTTCTCGCCGTGGGAGCGCGCGGTGACGTCATGGGCCGGCGGCAGCGCGGTCCCCGTCATGGGCCGTGCAGTGCCCGCAGGCGATGTCGCCGCCGGGCTGCTCGGCGCGGCGCTCGCCTTGGCGATTGGCGTGCTGCTGTGGCTCTTCCTGCGCACCCAGATCGGCGCGGCGATGCGGGCCACGGGCGACAACCCGCGCATGCTGCGCGCGCTCGGCACCAGCACCAGCTTCACGCTGATGGTGGGGATGGCTTGCTCGAACGCGCTCATCGCACTGAGCGGCGCGGTGTTCGGGCAGCTTCAGGGCTTCGCCGACGCGCAGATGGGAATCGGCATCATCGTCCTCGGCCTTGCGAGCGTGATCATCGGGCAGACGCTTGTCGGCGCCGGAGCGGGCATCGGGCTCCTGATCGCTGGAGCGGTCATGGGCACCGTGCTGTTCCGCCTGCTCGTCGCCATCGCGCTGCGCATGGGCCTCGACCCGAACAACCTCAAGCTCATCACGGCTGTGGTGGTGCTCGCGGCGCTCGTCCTTCCTGGACTCATGTCGCGCGCAGGCAGCAGGCTCCGGTGGGGAGCGGTCCGCTGATGCTGCAGCTGCGCGACATCCGGAAGACCTTCAACGCGGGCACCGACAACGAGGTGCGGGGGCTCGACGGCGTCTCGCTCGACTTCGAGCCAGGCACGTGGACCATCGTGATCGGCACCAACGGCTCCGGCAAGAGCACGATGCAGTCGGCGATCTCCGGCACGTTCGATCTCGATGGCGGGGCCATCACGGTCGACGGCACCGACATCACCTCGTGGCCGGAGCATCGGCGTGCGCATCTCATCGGACGCGTGTTCCAGGATCCCTATGCGGGCAGCGCGCCTTCACTGACCGTCGCGGAGAATCTCGCGCTTGCGGAGGGCCGCGGATCGCGTCGCACGCTCGCGCCCCTGCTGCGGCGCTCGCGCCGCACAGCGTGGCGGGAGATGCTTGCCGAGATCGGCCTCGGGCTCGAGCACAGGCTCGATGACCCGATTGGCCTGCTGTCCGGCGGGCAGCGGCAGTCGATCACGCTGCTGATGGCGACCGCGACCACCCCGAAGGTGCTGCTGCTTGACGAGCACACCGCCGCGCTGGACCCGCGCAGCGCGGACCAGGTGATTCAGCTGACGAGCAGGATCGTCGCCCGGCACAGGGCCACGACGATCATGGTCACTCACTCCATGGCTCAGGCCGCGGCGCTCGGAGACCGCCTGATTGCGATGCACCGAGGCCGCGTCTACTTGGACGTCAAGGGCGCGGAGAAGCGCCGCATGCGGGCCGAGGACCTGCACGATGTCTTCGCCCAGATGCGCCAGGACGACCGCCTTGACCGGGCCGCGCTCGCGCTCCTCGCGGCCGAATACTCGTAATTCCGCAGCGGATTCGCTCGCAAGCCGATTTGCCGCAATGGATTGTGGATCCTTGCGGCCACTTGGCGCGGACATATGCTTGTGTTCAGGATGAGTTCAGATTGTGTGAAGCGGTCACGGCGCGGATTCACGATTGTGGAGATGCTTGTTGTCGTGGGCCTCATCGCGGTGCTGGTCGGGCTCGTGCTGCCCGGCATCTCGATGGCGCGCCGCGCGAGCGCGTCAAGCAAGGACCTGTCGAATCTCCGCAGCCTGTCGCAGGCGCATGCTGCGTACATGAATGTCTTCAGGGAGTGCTTCGCGGATGCGGCGATGCCGGACGACCCGGCTGAGAGCGACGGCACCGGCAATCCCGTCGAGGAGAGCTTCATCACGACGCTGCAGCCCTTCGCCGATGGCGCGCTCGACCTGCGCAGCCCGCTCGACCGGAGCGCCCTGTGGGCACCGATGGACATGACGAATGTGCCGGCGGACGCGCTTCTGCGGCGCACGAGCTACGGCCTCAACAACTACCTCTCGCGCCGGTACTCGCCCGTGCTCGAGGAGACGCCACCGAACGGGATGGCGCCGCCATCCCCTGCCGATCGCCTGTCACGCGTTCCAGACCACTCGACGACGGTGTGCTTCGTGCTCATGCCCGATGATGGCGCGTTTGCGACTGCCGATCATCCGCACATCGAGCGGCTCGCCAGCGCGCAGGCCAATCCCGACCAGCTTGCGGCACTCGCGGCGACGATGATGGCGATATCGGCGGCCGATGGCCGGCGGCCGTCGCCCGCATCGGAATCGAACTACAGCTACGTGGACGGGCACACGGCCACGGTGCGCTTCGAGCGCCAGTACGAGTCGGCGACGCGGAACGCGTTCGATCCGCGAGCCCGGTAGCGATCCGCGCACGTCATTTGACCGGGCGGGCTCGCGTCCTAGACTGTCTGACCCGTGCGGCGCTCCTGGCCAATCCTCACGACCCTGGCTGCCGCGATCGCGGTGGCGCTTGGCTCAGCCGGGTTGCGTGCCCTGCACGTGGTCACTGCTCCTGAGCACGTGGGGCACAGCACATCGCGCGCGGACGAGGCGCACGCCGCATCCGCGTGTGTCCATGCGCATGGTCACTCGTGCGGCACGAGGGGATCTGGTGCACGCACTGACGACGCGGTCGCAGTGCAGGTCGCGGCCGGCGCCGCGGACAGCGCTGGACGTGCCGACGCAGGCACCGACCACTCGCATGACTCGCACGATCTCGACTGCGCCACATGCGATCTGCTGGTGACACTCTCGACCGACGTTGCCCTGCCTGCGCCAGAGCTGGCGCCATGCGGGGCAGCAGGCGACGCGCCACTCGACGCTGCGCCGCAGCCCGTGGCGCGCCCGCTCGCGT
>JBIIIL010000152.1:0-6501 GCA_044234825.1 Phycisphaerales bacterium | reverse complement strand
GCGGTGCCCCAGGGGCACATGCCCGCAAGCAGGCCTCCGCCCCGCTCGATGAAGGTCCGCACCGACGCGATCTGCGCAGCATCGAGGTCTGCCGTCGCGAGCAGCAGCACATCGGCATCGCCGAGCTGGCCCGTCCAGTCGCGGCCGAGCGCGCGCGCATCGATGCCGTTGGCGCGGAGCTGCGCGGGCGATGGCGCGCCGACGATGACCACCTTCGGCTTGTCCTTGTCGGGCGCGAGCCACCAGATCGCGTTGGTGATGAAGCGCGCGGTGTCGTCGCGGGCGAGCACGCGGTCATCGAGGTAGCTGTGCGTGAGCAGCACGACCCGGCCCTTCCCCATCGGGGCAGCGGCAGCGACGACCGATGGCGGGTCGGCATTGTCCAGCACGAGGGGGATCGCCTCTGGCGACCAGAGCGCCAGCGTTCCAGGCGTTCCCGGCGCCGCAATGCGGTGCACGGTGCCGAGGATCGTGCGCTGGTCTGCGCGCCACGGCTGCTCGCGCGGGGCCACTCCGCGAGTGGGCGCGGCGACCGGAACCGGCGCCGTGCCGCCACGATCGCCGCCTTCGGGCCTGCCGCCCTGGGCCGGTGCCGCGCTCGACATCGCCAGAATGCACAGCGAGACTGCTGCGGCACACGCGCAGGAGCGCGAGCGCCGGACTTCCGCCGCGACTTGGAGGGAGGTTCGTGCACGTCCGAGACTCATGGCGTTGCTCCCTTGGGGGCGCCCCAGGTGATGGGACGGGTGGGCTTGATGCGCTCCCACTCCTCCGGCGTCAGCTGCGACCTCATCGCAGCGACCGCGGCAGCCGCGCGGTCCGAGCGGGCCTGCACAAGCTGCATCTGGCGCTGCTGCACGCGCACCCGCGCATCGCTCTGGGCGGGCTGCTCGGCGAGGAGTGCGGGATCGTCCCAGCGGATCTCGCCGAGCGACGAGCACATGCTGCGCGAGAACTCCGGAAGCGACTGGGCCCATGATGTCAGGAGCGCCGCGTCGTCGCGGCGCCACGCATCTGCGATGGCGGCAAGGGACTTCACCTGCGCCTCGGCGATGGCGCCATCGGAGCGCGCGTTCGAGAGCGCCGCGTCAGCGTCGAGCTGTGGCGAGAGGGGCACCGATGCGGCCACGGCATAGGCCTGCATGAGCGCATCGAAGTCGGCGGGCGAGAGCGCGCCCTTGAGCGCCTCGATCAGCCGCGCGTTCGCGGCCTGGACGTCACCGGCTGCGCAGATCATCGGCAGGAGCTGCCGCGACATGGCGAGGCCCACCACAGCGCCTCCGGCGACGCCCGCACCAGACTCGCGCGCTGCGTTCGCGGCGCGCATCGCGTCGGCGGCCACACGGTCAGACATCAGGTCCGACTCGAGCGTGGCACGGAGCAGGCCATCCATCAGCTTGCTGCGCGGCGCAGCGTGCGTGGCAATCAGCGGTTCCACCTGCGACCGCACCAGCTCACGACGATCCGGTGGCGCAAACTGCGCCTGCCATGCGATCGACATGATCGGCACTGCGGTGCCTGCAGGGAGCAGCGATCCGGTCGCCCACACTGGAAGCTGCGATCCCCGCTCCGCCTTCGCGAGCTCTATGCGCGGGCGCATCGACTCGGGAAGCGCGCGCGCGAAGTCATCGAGCAGCGAGTCCTCAAGGCCATGACGGCGCGTACGGAGGTCGATGATCAGCGATGCGGATCGCGCGGGATCGACCATCAGGTCCGCGAGCGACGTGCCCCGCTGATCGGACGCCGGGATGAGCTCCGCGTTCGCGAACGCCTCCCATCGCGCGCGGAACCCCTCCATGGCCGCATCGAGCGCGGCGGCGCGCGCAGCATCCGCATCGGGATCGATGCCGCAGTCGCGCAGCAGCGATGCCGCTTCGGCGCGATTGAGCGGACGGCCCGCAACCAGCCGCACCCACTCGGCCACCTGCGCGGGGCTCGCCTTGGCGAGGGCCGAACGAGGCGGGCGGGGCGAATCGGGCAGAGAACGCTTGACGGGAGGCTTCGCCTGCGCAGTCGCAGAACTGTCGGTGCCGGGTGCTGTGGCGGGCCGGTTGGCGGTGGCCTGATGCGCACCGGGACTCGCCTCCGCGGCGGCGCCCAATGCGGCGAGCGCAAGCACGGCTGAACTCAGGACGCACTTCGGACGGGACGCGCGCAGCATGCGCGTAGCGTATGCGGTCCCGGCGCGCGACCTGCGGGTGGCGCCGGGCGCGCCATGGATCCATCAGCACCCACAGCACCACGCCCTCGGATCATCGCACTGTGGTCGGTGCTTGGCCCGGAGGCACCTGCCTACTTCGCGGCGATGGCGTGCATCGCGCTCGCGGGCGTGCTGGCGTACGGCACTCCGCTCGCGGTCCAGGTCGCCATCGATGCGTTCGCGAGCGGCACGCAGGACCGCTCGCCCCCTGCGGAGGCTGTGCGGAGCTGGCTCGGCGGCGATGCGGTTGCCTCCGAGCCGTGGCGCATCGCCGCATTCGCCGGCGCGACTGCGCTCCTGGCGGGTGCCCTCACGTGGGCGAAGGGCGTGCTCGCCGCACGCGCAAGCCAGCGCGCGGTGCGTCGGCTGCGCGAGCGGGTGCACTCGCACCTCACGCGCCTGCCCCTGTCGTGCTTCGATCGACACTCCTCGGGCGATCTCGTGCAGCGCTGCACCAGCGACGTCGATACGGTGCTCACCTTCCTGTCCGGACAGGTCACCGAGATCGGGCGTGCGACGGCGCTCCTTGTCGCGGCTGTGCCGCTGATGCTCCTCACGGATGTGTCGCTGGCGCTCTGGTCCCTGCTGCTGCTGCCTGCGGTGATCGGCTACGGGCTCATCTTCTTCCGTGTCGTGCGCCACCGGTTTCTCCAGAAGGACGAGGCTGAAGGGGCGCTCACCGCGCGCGCTCAGGAGAACCTCTTCGGCATCAGGGTGGTGCGCGCGTTCGGGCGCGGCGACTTCGAGGCCAGGCGCTTCCGTGCAGCCAACGACCTGCACCGGAGGCTGGACGAGCGGCTCTTTCGCGCATTTGCGCTCTTCTGGGCCTCGAGCGACGTGCTCTGCATCGGGCAGCTCGGGATCGTGTTCGGCATCGGCCTGTGGCGCGTGTCGGAAGGCACCATGGCGCCGGGGCAGCTCGCGTTCTTCCTCGTGGCCGTGAACCTGTGGCTCTGGCCCGTGAGGCTGATGGGCCGCGTCATCGCGGACCTCGGCAAGGCGACTGTGGCCTTCGGCCGCCTGCAGGAGGTGCTGAACGAGCCGGAGGATGCGGAGCCGGCCTCCCCGGTGGTGCCGCGCATCCGCGGGAGCATCGAGTTCCGCGACGTGCGCTTCCGCCACTCGCCCGACTCGGCGTGGGCCCTCGACGGCCTCACGCTCTCGATCGCCGAGGGAGAGACTGTCGCGCTGCTCGGTCCCTCAGGGGCAGGCAAGAGCACGATGATCGACCTTCTGCTGCGGATGCGCGATCCGGAGTCGGGCTCGATCGCCGTCGACGGCGTCCCGCTTGACCGCATCCCGCGCGCTGCCGTGCGCGCCTCGATGGTGAGCGTGCTGCAGCAGCCGTTCCTGTACTCGAGGTCGATCGACGGCAACATCCGGATCGCGCGCCCAGGGGCCGCACGCGAGGATGTCGAGTCCGCGGCGGAGGCTGCATCGATCCACGACAGCATCCGCCGCTTCGAGTCAGGCTACGCAACCGTCGTGGGCGAGAGGGGCATCACGCTCAGCGGCGGGCAGCGGCAGCGCCTGGCGATTGCCCGGGCGCTGCTCGTCGATGCGCCGGTGCTCGTGCTTGACGACTCGCTCAGCGCCGTGGACACGGACACCGAGCGAAGGATCCTCGACGCGCTGCGGGCGCGGCGAGGCCGGCGCACCACGATCGTCGTCGCGCACCGGCTCTCGACGCTGCAGCTCGCAGACAGGGTGATCGTGATCGAGGCCGGACGCGTCAGCGGCAGCGGCACGCACTCGGAGCTCGCGTCGCGACCTGGCCTGTACAGGAGGCTCGCCGATCTCCAGCGCGAGCTCGAGGAGGCGATCGCATGATCCGCCGCGCCGACCGAGGCGAGGCACGTCCATGAGCATCGAGTCGCTGCTCGACGAGGACCAGGGCGCGGCCCCGAGCCGCATCGACTGGCGCCTGTGGGCCACGATCGCCCGCGTGGCGCTGCGCCGTCGCGCAGCTGCGATCGGCATCGTCGGCGGCGGGGTCTCGATCGCGCTCATCGAGGGCGTGCGGCCGCTGCTCAACGGCGCGCTCATCGACGAGGCGGCAGCGCACGGGATCTCCCCCCGGTTCATGTGGATGGGCTGGGTGTGGGTTGGGCTCTGCATCGCGTTCGGCGCAGGCGTGTGGGTGTTCATCGCGTTCGCCGGCAGGCTCGCCACCGGGCTCGCCTTCGACCTTCGAGAGCAGGCGTTCGCGAAGCTGCAGGAGCTTCCCTTTGCCTGGTTCGACCGTCGACCCACGGGCTGGCTTCTCGCGCGGCTGACGAGCGACTGCTCGAAGGTGTCCGGCATCGCGCCATGGGTCCTGCTGGACCTGTTCTGGGCCAATGCGCTGATGATCGCGTCGGCGGTCGCCATGCTGTGGATGCGCTGGTCGCTGGCGCTGTGGGTCCTCTCGGTCGTGCCGCTGATGATTGCGGCCAGCGTGATCTTCACCCGCATCATGGTCGGGTCGAGCCGCCGCGCCCGGCGCGCGAACTCGACGATCACCGCGTACTACGGCGAGGCGATCGCCGGCATGCGCACCACGAGGTCGCTGGTGCGCGAGGGTGGCGCTGAGCGCGAGTTCGCCGGGCTCGCTGGGGAGCTGGAGCGGTGGAGCCTGCGCAACGCGATGCAGGGCGCGCTGTACCTGCCCGTCATCACCACGCTGGCGTCGATGGGCGCCGCGCTGCTGCTGTGGCGTGCGCCGGCCGTGGAGGGACTCTCGCCGGGCGAGCTTGTCGCGCTCTGCCAGTACGCGCTGCTCTTCATCTACCCGGTGCAGGACCTTGCGCAGCGCTTCGCCGACCTGCTTTCGGCGCAGGGCGCCGCGGAGCGGGTGCAGTCGCTTGTGGACACGGTGCCTGACATCCGCGACTCGCCTACGACGGCGCGCGCGATCGCCTCGATCCGGGATGCGGGAGGGCCACCCGCGGGCCGCGCGGCCGATGGAGGTCCCGACCGCATCACGCACGTGCGCTTGGAGCAGGTGCATTTCGAGTACCTGCCGGGCCAGCCTGTGGTGTGCGGCCTTGACCTGGAGATCCGACGCGGCGAGACGATCGCGCTTGTGGGGGCGACCGGCGGCGGCAAGACGACCATCGCAAGCCTGATGTGCCGCTTCTACGACGTGACTCGCGGGCGAGTGATGCTCGACGGCATCGACATCCGCGAGCGATCGCTCGAGTGGCTGCACTCGAGGCTTGGCGTCGTGCAGCAGGTGCCGTGGCTCTTCGCGGACTCGATCGCCGCGAACATCCGCTTCGGCCGCCTCGGCGCGACCGACGATGAGGTGCGCGAGGCCGCGATGCGCACGGGTGCGTGGCGCTTCATCGAGTCGCTGCCCCAGAGGCTCGACTTCCAGGTCGGCGAGGGCGGCGAGCGGCTGTCGCATGGCCAGCGGCAGCTGGTGTCGCTCGCGCGGGCGGTGCTCGCCAACCCGGACATCCTGGTGATGGATGAGGCAACGAGCTCGGTCGACTCCGAGACCGAACGCACGATCCAGTCTGCTATCGACACCGTGCTGCACGACCGCATCGGCCTCGTGATCGCGCACAGGCTCTCGACGGTGCGACGCGCGGACCGCATCCTCGTGATTGACCAGGGGCGCATCGTGGAGTCGGGGCCGCATGCGGAGCTCGTGCGGCGTCCGGGGGGCCGGTATCGCGCGCTGTACCTCGAGCAGTTCGTGCATGAGCGCGAGGATGCCTGCGTGGGCGCGACCAGCCCCGCAGCGCCTGCGCAGGGCTAGCATCGCGCGCCTCGGATGCGCGCACTTCGGAGACTGCTCCTGGGCCTGGCACTGATCGCCGCAGCCGCGACGGCGCTGGTGCTGACCGACCAGTCGCGGACCGCGCCGGGACACGCGGCGGCGCGCCGCATCGCCATCATCCAGCTGTCGTCGATCCAGGCGCTTGAGGACGGTGCGCAGGGCGCGGCCCGTGCCATCGAGCGCGCGGGATTCTCGCGCGAGGCCGGCGGCACGATCGACCGGTTCAACGCCGAGGGTGACATTGGCACGCTCAACCAGATCGTGTCCGAGGTCGACTCGCGCGGCTACGACCTTGTGGTGACGATCAGCACGCCTGTGACGCAGGCCTTCATGCGCGCGAACAGGCGCGAGGTGCCCACAGTGTTCGGGGTCGTGTCATCGCCGCCTTCGCTTGGCGTCAGGTACGGGGCGTGGATGGAGGGTGCGCGGCCCCGCTGGATCACCGGCTTCGGCTCGCTGCAGCCAGTCGGGAGGCTCTTTGAGGCCACCAAGCGCGCCAACCCGTCGCTCGCGCGCATCGGCGCAGCGAGCCGAA
>JBIIIL010000150.1:0-6532 GCA_044234825.1 Phycisphaerales bacterium | reverse complement strand
AGCACGTAGTCCAGGTGCGGCAGGTAGACGAGCGTCAGCGTCGGCGAGTGCAGCTCCACCGTGCGCATCGCGGCGCGCGCAATCCAGTCGGTGCTGCGGATGTCCGCGCCAGGTCCCCAGAAGCGGAAGAGCGGGAACGGGCCAAGTTCCGACTGGAGCGCCTCGCGGAGGGTTTCCGGCGCCGTCCAGATGTCGGGGATCTTGCGGCCATCCGCGGGGTACATGGGCCGCGGCGTGACCGTGACGTCCGCAGTCGAGTGCATCGCGTGCCACCAGCAGACGTTGGCGCAGGTGAACGCCGGATCGCGCTGGCGCGCGGCATGCCACACCCGCGGCGCCTGCACGAGCGCATCGGACTGCTTCCAGAAGTGCACCTCGTTCAGCGACCGGTCGAGCCAGCCGTTGCCGACGATGCCGTGCTTGGCCGGCCGCACGCCCGTGAGCATGCTGGCCTGCACCGTGCTCGTCACGGCCGGAAGGTCAGGGATCACCGATCGGATGCCGCCGCACCGGCGCGCGAATGCGCTGATGCTCGGCATCCCGTCGCCGAGCAGGCTCGGCACAAGCCCGACGATGTTGAGGACCGCGACGGAGTGCATCGACTCGGCGCCTCAGCTTGCGGGCACCACGCGCTGGAGCAGCCGTGTGACGAGGTAGAGCCCGATGCATGCGGCGCCGAGCAGCGGGTAGCCCAGCGCCCAGCATGCGGCGGCGTCGAGCAGCGCGATGGAGGCCACAAGCCGCGCAATGCCCGCCGGACGGCGAGTCAGGTGACCTGATGCGACAGTGTGCCCGCGGATCGATGCGGCCGCATAGAGCGCGAGCGGGATCACCGCGGTGGCGAGCACAGTCCATGTCATCGCGGTGTTCGGGATCCCCAGCCACGTGCCCTGCGGGCTTGGCGTCGCGCCCATGCGCCACCCCATGGCCGTGAGCCGCGGGGTCAGCACCGCGATGCCGAGCAGCAGCGCTGCGGCCCCCACGGTGCCCATCACGCCCAATGCGCGGTCATCACGGGACGGCGGCACGGACGGCGGACTCTTCGCAAAGTCCGCGCCGCACTCGGTGCAGTGCGCCGGTGCGGCACCGGGACCGAGCTGGTGCCCGCACAGGGTGCATGCGGTACGTGCCGATGGGTCAACCTCGCGGCGTGCAACGAGCGACAGCACCAGCGTGTGCAGCATCAGCGCGAGCGCCGGTGTGGCGATGAAGAGGATCAGCTCGCCGGGGATCCTGCCGGATGCGACCCAGGTTGCGCGGACAAAGCCGAAGATCCCGCTTGGCGCAAGCACGGCCATGGCTACAGATACCGGCACGAGCGCGCGGCACAGCGCCATGAGCGCCACGCTCCACGCGGTGCGCGTGTGCACCACGTTGTAGGCCACCGCGGACAGCGCGATGGCCAGGGCAGGCAGGTACGTGAGCCGCATGCCCAGCTGCATCTGCGCGAGCGTGTTCTCGGGAATGTCCTCCGCCACATCGCTGCCGATGGGCGTGACGAGCGGCACTGCCATCCACCAGAGCGCGGCGATGATGGCGATTGCTGTCCATCCTCGCGCGAGAAGCGCGAGCGTCTGGTTTGCGGTTCGCGTGGCGTAAGACGACAGCCAGATGGCGACGGCCGCAGCAGCGATCTCGGGAATCGGGGCGCGACCGAGCGATGATGGCCACAGCCCGCCGAGCATGAGCACGACGGCTGCGGTCCATGCGACGCGCAGCGGGATCCTGCCTGAGGGGATCGGGCGTCCCGGGCGCTCGATCGCATCGACACGCCGGTCGAGGATGCCGTTGAGCACCATGCCGCCGAGGTAGAGCATGCACATGCCGGTGCACACGCCCGCGATCAGCGCAGGATTGTCGCGCAGCACCTCGGCGGCGCCGGCGGGACCGCGCCACACGGCGTACAGCGCCATGGCGATGCCCAGGCCTGCCGCGCAGTCCGCGAGGATCGTCGGCAGGTTCGAGATCCGCAGCAGCTCTGCCCATGCGCGCCACGATCCGACTCGCGGCGGCCGTTCAGCGGTCGACGGCCCCGCCCCGGAGGGCACATGGCGCGTCGCGCCGGCCGGGTCCGATCCCTCGTGCGTGCTGCCCTGCGATTCTGCCGCGGTGATTGGCGCGTCCTGCATCCGCGCCGGATGCTACGGCTCGCCGCGCACGGCGTCGGGCGGCATGATGCGACGCACCAGCGCCGAGGTCCACGTCAGCTCCTCGGCGATGCCATCGGCCAGGGTGTTGAGCCGGTGCTCCGTGGGCAGCGCATTCCACGCGTAGGTCTCGACCTCGAGCGGCGTGGTCGCCAGTTCCGGACCGAGCGCCCCGAGGGCGAGCGCGATCTCGCCCTGCGTCGTCTGGAGAGGCCCAAGGAACTCCGCGAAGACGGGCACATGGAAGTGCACGCGCCACACGCCGTCGGGCGCATGGTCGAAGGCGCGCTCGAGGTCGTCGTAGAAGTGGGTCTCGCCGCGTCCATCGAGCACGCTCGTCTGGTGCAGCCAGCGCGGCTCGTCGAAGTGCCGGAGCGCACGGAACGCGCGCTCGCTCCCGTCGCACGCCACCGCGCTCGACACCTGCACCTTGCCGATGCGGATGCCGGCCGCGCGGTACGCGGCGATCGCATCCGCCTGCGGCTCGAACATCACCGCCGAGTGGCAGACATCGTGACACGCCCTCACATGGCGGAGGATGTCGGCGCTCGAGGAGTCCGGCCGAAGCGCCTGCGCGAAGAAGTCCACGACATGCTGCGCGCGGTCGAGCATGCATCCTGGCTCGGGCTCGAGGTCCACATGCAGGCAGATGCCGGTGCGGTCCTCGATGCGCATCAGGTGGCGCGTGACCTGCTCGAGCTGCGCGGCAGCCATCCCGACGGCTGCGCCGCACCCCTCGAGCGAGAACGTCATGCGCCAGCCGAGCGGCAGGGTGGAGATGCTCGCCTCGCGCGCGATCCCAGGCACGGTGCCCTGCTCGGGAAGCAGGTCGGCGAGGATGTCCGCAAGCTGCATCGTGTAGAGGCCGCGCCGGACGTCAGCCCAGTGCGGCGTGTAGACCGCATGCTTCACCGTGGCGGCGTGGAAGTCGCCGTAGGGAAATCCGTTGAGCGTGTACACCGCGAGCCCGCGATCGAGCAGCCGGTCGCGGAGGCGGCGCGCTGCGTCAGGTGTCGAGTGCAGCGCATGCGCGCTTGCGGCGCTGAGCCACAGCCCGATCGGGAGGAACGCATGCGGCGCCACGCGCTCGCGCACCGCGGACGCATGCCGCTCCACGTGGGCGACCGTCTCGTCGAGCGTGCGTCCCGCATGCACGTTGGTGCAGTATCCGATGGTGGGCATCGACAGCTGCATGCCTGCCTTCACCGCGCGCACGCCATGGCCGCGCGCGCCGCACCGACGACGAGCCGCACGACGCCGTCGCCCATCGCGGGATCGGCCGTGCGCTCAGGATGCCACTGCACGCCGAGGGCAAATGGCCGCGACGGGTCGCGGATCGCCTCGATGACGCCGTCGTCGGAGTGGCCGATCACCTCGTACCCGCGGACATCCGCGATCGCCTGGTGGTGCCAGCTGGTCACGGGCCCGGACCCGACATCCGACGTGACGTGGTGCACGTTGTCGTGGCGGTGCCTTTCGCCATCGGCGATCTCGTCATGCAGGTGCTGGATCAGGCGCGCACCTCGATGCACGCCCATCAGCTGCATGCCCAGGCAGATCCCCAGCAGGGGCATGTCCGGACGCTCGTCGAGCGCGCGCAGCAGCGCAAACTCGGCTGCCTGACGGCGCGGGTCCATCACCTCGGCCTTCGGGTGCAGCGGTATCCCGAAGGGCCGCGTATCGATGTCCTCTCCGCCGGTGAGGATCACGCCATCGACCGCATCGAGCACGGCAGCCCGGTCCTCCGCGATCGCGGGAAGCAGCAGGGGGATGCCGCCTGCGCGGCGGACGGACGACACGTAGGTGTCCTTCACCTCGTGGCGGGCGCGGCCCCTCTCGTCGACCACAAGGTTGGCGGTGATCCCGATGACTGGAGTGCGCATGTGCTGGGATCTCGGGCTACACGCTCGTGCGGAACCGGCCCGACTGCGACAGGAACGCCAGCGGGTTCTCGAAGCTGATGGTGCGCACGGCCTCGGCAAGGTGGCCGCGCCGGCGCATCTCGAGGCCGCATTTGGGCACGGCCAGCGGATCGCTGATGCCCCAGTCCGCGGCGGAGTTGATCCAGAGCCGCTCGGTGCCGTGCATCTCGATGATGTCGACGGCGCGCTGCGGCGTGCACTTGGTGTCCGGGTAGAGCGTCATGCCCGCCCAGAATCCTCGCTCGAGCACCGCCCGCACCGTGTGCTCCTCCACGTGGTCGATCAGCACGCGCCCGGGGTCCACGCCCTGGTTGCGGACCGCATCCATGATGAGCATCGTGCCCTTGAGCTTGTCCTCGAGGTGCGGCGTGTGCACGAGGATGAGCATCCCGCGCGACTTTGCCAGCGCGATGTGCTCCTCGAGGATCTGCAGCTCGTTGCGCGTGTTCTTGTTGAGCCCGATCTCCCCGATGCCGAGCACGTTGGGGCAGTCGAGGAAGTCGGGGATGCGCGCGAGCACCTCGCGCGCGAGGCCCATGTCCTCGCTCTCCTTCGGGTTGATGCACAGCCAGGTGTGGTGCGCGATGCCGAACTGAGCCGCACGCGCGGGCTCGGTGCGCGTGAGCGCGCCGAAGTAGTCCACGAAGCCCTCGACGGAGCCGCGGTCGAATCCGGCCCAGAAGGCCGGTTCCGTGATGGCCACGCAGCCTGCGAGCGCCATCGCGCGGTAGTCGTCCGTCGTGCGGCTGACCATATGGATGTGCGGGTCGATGTAGGCCATCAGCCGCGTCCCTTGGCAGGCTCCGCGGCGCCCATCGCGCCCTTCATCGGGGCAGATGCGATCGGGTCGGTCGAGCGGTCGCTCCAGAGCTCGAGGATGCGGCGCGCCCGCTCCGGCTGCCCATCGCGCAGCAGGTCGATGGCCGCGCGCAGCGCCTGCATGCGGAAATCGTCCGCAGGCTCGCCAGCGGCCGGCTGCGCCCGCTCGACCCGGTCGAGGAACGCCGCAAGGTCGAGCACCTTCGCTCGGTGCTCGAGGAACTGCATCTGCACGATGGTGCCGCGCGAGGCGGGCACGCGGGCATCACGCGAGGCCATGCATTCAGTCTAGGTGCGAGAGCCGCTCGGCCGCGCGCGCGACGAGGGGACCGTCCATCGCGTGCACGTCCTCCGGGCTCCCGATTCCGCGCAGCAGCGTCACCGTGAGCTGGCCGCCGAGGTGCTCTCGGAACTCGTCGAGCCCGCGCATGAGGCGTGCGGCATCGGCCAGCGCGGGATGCCACACCGGAAGCCCGCATGCCCGGAGGCACGACACGACGCGGCCGCAGTCGCCCTCGGCGAGCATCCCGGCCAGCATCGAGTAGGTGCAGTCAAGGGCAACGCCGATGGCCACCGCCTCGCCGTGCGGAAGCTCGAATCCAGTGACCTGCTCGAGCTTGTGCGCAGCCCAGTGCCCGAAATCAAGCGGACGCGCGCTCTGCCGCTCGAAGGGGTCGCCGCCGTCGGTCACATGATGCAGGTGCAGCTCGGCGCTGCGGACGATGATCGGCCACGCGGCATCGACGCTGTGCGCGCGGAGCGCCGGAGCGGCTCGCTCGATCTGCGCGAGCAGCGCCGGGTCGCGCAGGCAGGCGATCTTCACGGCCTCGCTGAATCCGCACCGGAAGTGGCGCTCCGTCAGGGTGGCCAGGAAGTCGCGGTCGCAGACGACGCCATCCGGCGGGCAGAATGCGCCCACGTAGTTCTTCTTCCCGAACCGGTTGACGCCATTCTTGACGCCCATCGCGGCATCGTCCTGCGCGAGGACCGTGGTGGGCATGCGCACGTGGCGCACGCCCCGGTGCGCCGTCGCGGCCGCGAACCCGACCGCGTCGAGCACGGCACCGCCGCCAATCGCGAGCACCACGCTACGCCTGTCGATCCGGAACCGCTCCGTCGCCAGCAGCACCTGGTCCACGGTGTGCATGCCATCCTTCGCGGGCTCGCCGCCGGTCACGGATTCGCAGCAGGCGAGTTCAGGAAGCCGGTCGCCGTCGCGCGCACGGACAGCCAGGTAGCGCCCGAGCATCTCGGGGATCATCGGGTGCGCGGCAAGCGCGCCTGCATCGACAAATGCGGCGAGCCGGCGCGCATCGCCATCGCCCGAGGGATCCGCAAGCACGCTCGCGAGCGCGTCGTTGGCGGGATCGAGCGCAGCCTGCGTGAAGCGGACGCGGTGCTCGAAGGCAACGGCAAATGGGCGGTCGAGCCGCATCGGGTCGCCGAGTCTATGGCGCGCCTGCCCGTGCCTGCGTCACCGCATT
Organism: Phycisphaerales bacterium; assembly: GCA_044234825.1. Classification (GTDB taxonomy): domain Bacteria; phylum Planctomycetota; class Phycisphaerae; order Phycisphaerales; family SM1A02; genus ZLKRG44. The sequence goes on along the minus strand of JBIIIL010000150.1, from coordinate 160 downwards.
GGAGACGCAGCCTGCCAAAGCGAGTGCGCTCAAGGCCCGCGGAGTGCGCCCACCCAAAACGGAATCACGGCGGAGGGGCGTTCCGCCGTGATCCCTTGTCCGCGAACACGCGTCGCGGATGCGCGCAGCGCGCGCACGAAGGTCCATCTTTGGCGGTGCA
>JBIIIL010000149.1:0-6541 GCA_044234825.1 Phycisphaerales bacterium | reverse complement strand
CCTGGCCTGCACGCTGGATGGAACAGTGGTTGCCTGGGGTGCGGGCACGACCAATCCTCCAGGCAACGCCAACCAGAACTGGGGCCAGAGCATGGTGCCGGCGGGTCTCATGGGAGTGACCCAGGTCGCCGGAGGACGTGTCCATTCCTACGCGTTGCGAGGGGATGGAACTTTGATGGGATGGGGCTCAAACAGCGATGGCCAGACGAGCACTCCGGCAGGTCTTGCTGGCATCGTCCAAGTCGTGTGCCGCACGAACCGCACCGTTGCACTCAAGAGTGATGGGACTGTGATCGGCTGGGGGTACAACCCGAACGGAGCCCACAATGCGCCCCAAGGTCTCCGCGGCGTCACCAGGATTGCCGCAGGCGGCGTTCACGCTCTGGCTCTGCTCGACGAGTCATCGAGCAGCTGCTCCAATCCCGGCGGCGCAGGTACAGCGACGGTCGCTGTCAGTGGATCTGCTTGGGAGCAGGTTGGCGTTTGGTCGTGGTCCGATGGTGGCGGACCCCAAGTGCCGGGGGTGCTGACGAACGTGAGCCTCGGCGAGTATGGCTCGGTCGGCTCGCTGTGCGATGCCCACTGCGCTACGCTTACGGTGTCTGAAGGCTCGACTTTGCTGGTGCCGGTAGATCTCACTCAGCCTTTGGGCTCGCAGGACAACTCGATTCGGGTGACCGGCCTCGCCAGACTCCGGGGTCGGATATGGCTGCTCCCGACAGGGGCAAGTGCGCTTCCGGCCAATCTCTCCGTACCCATCGTCAGCGCCAGCAGCTTCGACGGCACCTTCTCGGTGATCAAGTCGGACGTGCCAGCTGCTGCAGGGAAGTTCCTGACGCTTGTGCCGAGCGCATCTCTCGATGGCGGCACTACATGGTCGCTGGCGCTGCGTGACCTCGCCCCCTCGTTCAACGCAACCGAAGGTGGCTCTGTTGCCGTGTCCGGCGCTGTCGTCGATGCTCGGGCAATCGACATCAATGGTGACGGCTTCGATGACCTTGCACTGGCCATCTCCAACGGGCCGTCGCAGCCTGGACTCCTTCAGGTCATTGTCAACGACGGGCAAGGGAATCTCTCCGCCACCTCATATGCCACACTCACTCCTTCCCTGCCCACGACTCTTGCGGTCGGCGAGTTGAGTGGAGATGGGCGAGACGATGTCGTCGTGGGCACGCAATCTGACTCGTCCGCGCACGTCTACCTGAACGTCCTCGGCTCAGGCACATCGCTTCAGGGCGACATCGCCTTCTCGCAGTCTGCATCGATCGCGCTCGGCAGCGCTCCGCTGTCCTCCGGCATCATTCCCCATCCCGACCCCAAGATCGCCATGGGCACAGCTGCGTCGACCGTGGTGGTCGTGTCGCCCACGACTGGGGCTGCGCCGCAAGTGGTGCCGGTGCCGATCACGCCGAGATCGCTCGGCACGCGCACCCGTAGAGTGCTGAGCGGAGGCCCAAACGCCAACTCCGCGGGTAGCTCGACAACTGCGACTCGGGGCAGGCTGCTTGTGATTACACCGGACGCTGTCGGGATGTACTCGGTAACCCAAGTCATTGATGTGCCCGGCGAGCCTGAGCGAATCGACCTGGCCAACATCGATCGCGATGCTGATGGGTTTGAGGATGCGATCACCGCAAACAGGGTTCCCCAGCAACTTGGCACAGGAACGCCGCTGGCGGTGCTCACGCTCTTCAAGGGCACAGGCACAGGCTTCGGCGCGCCGATTCCGATCGCACCTGCGCACGCGACGGCGGGGCGCGACGTGGCCATGGTCGACGTCAACGGCGATGGCATCCGCGACATCGTCAGCGTTCACCAGACACTCCAGGGCCAGACCGAGGCTGTCGCAGTCCAGGTGAACCAGCTTGAGCCGGGCGGGCCCCTCACGATCGGCGGACAGGACCAGATCGACTCCGTGCAGCCGATCTTCTGCCCGCGGGGCGATGTGCTCGGTCCCGGCGCCGAGGGCACGTTCATCATCGATGCGGGTGCGGGCAGCTCGCTTGCCGGTGGCGGATCAAGTGGCTCGCAGCGCGCGACGCCATACCGGGTCGTGGTGCCCGAGACGCCCAGCTGCCCCGCCGACATCGACGCGAGCGGAACTATCGACGGGTCCGACCTCTCGCGCCTTCTTGCCGCATGGGGCCCCGATGCCGCCGGCCTGGCGGCCGACATCAACCGCGACACGCGCGTCGATGGGGTCGATCTGTCGATGCTCCTTGCGGCCTGGGGACCATGCCCGAATGAATGAGCAAGCGCCGGAGGGCGGCGACCGGGAGCCGGAACAGGGACGAGACTCCGTTCGCGGCACAAGCCCGGATGACACGGTGGTTCCACGCGCGGGCTCGACTGACCGGCCGACGTCCACCGATCCTCTCGGCGTTGCGCCCGGCGCATCTGTCGGCCCTTACACGCTTCTGCGCGCGATCTCCGAAGGCGGCATGGGCAAGGTGTGGCTGGCGGAGCGCCGTGACACCTTCCGGCAGCGCGTTGCCCTCAAGTTCGCCAAGTTCAACGGACCTGACACTCGCGAGACGCTTGCCCGGTTCGAGCAGGAGCGCGAGGTGCTTGCGACCCTCAGCCACGAGCACATCGCCAAGATCTTTGATGGCGGCGTCCACATGGACCGTCCCTGGTTCGCCATGGAGTACGTGGACGGGCTCACGATCAACGAGTTCTGCGACGGGAGGTCGCTGAACCTGCGGGAGCGCCTTCTGCTGTTCAGGCAGGTGTGCGATGCGGTCACGCACGCGCACAGGCGTGGCATCCTGCACCGTGACCTCAAGCCCGCCAACATCCTGGTGACGCTCGGCACAGGCGGCGCACCGCAGGCCAAGGTGATCGACTTCGGCATCGCGAAGGCCATGGGTCCACGACTCGCCGACGAGGCGATCACCCGGGAGCACAAGGCCATCGGAACCTTCGAGTACATGAGTCCGGAGCAGGCCGATCCGCGCGGGGTGGACCTCGACACCCGCACCGACGTCTACAGCCTTGGCGTGGTCCTGTACGAGCTGCTCGCAGGGGTGAAGCCCTTCGATCTCGCAAGACGGGCCGAGGTGGAGGCGCAGCGGATCATCCGGGAGGAGGATGCGCCGACCCCAAGCGTGCGGCTCTCGACGATTGCCACGAGGGATTCAGGCACTGCGCAGCGGATCTCGCGCGGACGGCGCGAGCAGCTCGAGTCGCTGATCGGGGCGCTCAGGCAGGAGCTCGAGTGGATCCCGCTCATGGCCATCCGCAAGGACCGCGAGCGCCGATACGGCAGCGCAGAGGATCTCTCGAAGGACATCCAGAACTACCTCGAGGGGCGTCCGCTCGTGGCTGCCCCTGAGTCCCGCTGGTACCTCGTGCGGAAGTTCTCGAGACGCCATCGCCGCGCGCTCGCGGCCGGCTGCGTCGCGCTGCTCCTGCTCGTCGCGACCACCATCACGGTGTCGATCGCCCTCGTGCAGCGAAGCAAGGCGCTTGAAGCGCGAGAGCGGGCTCTCGCCCTCGCGCAGGAGCGAGAGTCGGAGCTCATGGGCGTGATCGACTTCCAGGCAGGCGCGCTGGCGGGATCCAGGGACGCGGGCGCACGCATCGCCGCCAACGAGATCGTGGATCAGGCCGCGGCCCGCTGGCGCGATCTCGGCGTGCCGGACCAGGAGCTCATGCAGCGGACGGCACGGCTCCGCGAGGACCTGCGCGGCATCAGCATGGAGGAGGTCCTGCGCCGCTCGACCCATGAATCGGTGGTCGTTCCCGCCATCGAGTCGATCGAGGGCAGCCGCATGGCGAACGAGCAGCTCCGGTCGCTCCTGCTGATGTCGCTCGGGCAGAGCCAGTGGTCGCTCGGCTTCCCGAGCGAGTCGCGCTCGCTCTTCGCGGAGGCAGACCGGATTCACCAGCGCATCTTCGACCGGCACCATCCTCGCGCACTCTGGTCGCGCACGTGGGTCGCGCGGACGGAGACCGACCCCGCGGTCAGCAGGAGGATCGCCGAGGAGGTCGAGGCGCAGAGGGAGCAGGCATTCGGTCCCGGATCCGACGAGCACCTCGACGCGCTCCGGCTGCGCCGCGACATGGAAGCGCTCTCGCCCGGTCTGCTTGCAAGCGCCATTGGCGCGGCCTCCGAAGTTGCCCGGCATTCCGCATCGCGACATCCAGGATCGACTGAGTCGCTCGACGATGCGATCGTGCTCGGCGAGCTGCTTTGGGCGAGCGGTGACCGCGAGGGGGCGAAGGAGGTACTCGTGCCCGCGCGAGAGGCGCTGCGCGCAGCCGCCAGCCCAGCGGACCTTCGCGTGCGCGCGCTCGTCACGCTTGGGCGCCTCCTGGCGGAGTCGCCCGAACAGGACGCCACTGCATCGAACGAGGGGATCGAGATGCTGCGGGAGGCGAAGTCCCTCGCGGAGAGCACATGGGGCCAGGGCCATCCCATGGCGTTCCAGGTTCGCGGCGACCTTGCCTCTTGCCTGGTACGGGCCCGCGGCGCCGATGCCGCAGCGAAGTCAGAGGCGCTAGCGCTCCTCGAGGAGAGCTTCGAGATCGATAGGCGGCTCGGCCTCGGACGGATCTCGCTTCCGGTGGACCGCTCGACATTTGCCACGATCCTTGCTGCGGCGGCATTGGAGCGAAACGATGCCGCCGAGTGCGCACGCGCGGTGGCTCTCGCAGACCAGGCCCTCGACCTCGCTCACGATCGGCTTGGCCGCGTGTCCGACTTGACGCTCCAGATCGCCAGGGCGACGGCCAGCACCCACGCGCTGTGCGGCAGCCTCACGGATGCGGAGCGGCTCCTGATGGACTCAGTAGCCGCCCGCACGCTCGCCGGGGAGCCACCCGGCTCGATGCCCATGCTGCTGCTGTCGTTCGATCTTGCACGCGTGGTGGACGCGCTCGGTCGTCGGCGCGAGGCTGTTCGGATCCTTGAAGATGCTCAGGCCGCTGCCCAACGCGAGCGCCCCGCGGACTCCGAATCGAGGTGGTTCGTCTCAACCCTGCTGCTGGGGCTGATGGAGGCGTCGGGCGCTGATGCCGCTGCGCTCGATGCGCAGCAGAACGAGGTCGAGACCCTGCGGGCTGCGGCTGCGGTCTCGCGCCAGCACGGCCTCCGGGACTGGCGCACCCTGCCGTGGCGACCGTAGGCCTGACCGACCGCATGCGCGGACGGCATCAAGGTTCCGCTGGCCAAAAAGAACAGCGCCCCGGCGTGAACCGGGGCGCTGAAGAATGAACAGTTGGTTGCCTTTGGCGCGCGTTGCCGCGCGTCTCTCCGCTCGAGGCGGACGAGGTTGTGTTGACGAGTTTCGCCCAGGAGATCGCTCTCCTGAGGCGTCTAATTGATATTCCCTTAGAAAGGAGGTGATCCAGCCGCAGGTTCCCCTACGGCTACCTTGTTACGACTTAGTCCCAGTCACCAGCCTTGCCGTAGGCACCCCTGAATCGAGGCGACTTTGGGCACTGCCAGCTCCCATGACTTGACGGGCGGTGTGTACAAGGCTCAGGAACATATTCACCGCGGCGTAGCTGATCCGCGATTACTAGCGATTCCGACTTCATGGAGGCGAGTTGCAGCCTCCAATCCGAACTGGGGCACCTTTTGAGCGATTTGCTCCACCTTGCGGTCTTGCGTCGTTCTGTCGGTGCCATTGTAGCACGTGTGCAGCCCTAGGCATAAGGGCCATGCGGACTTGACGTCATCCCCACCTTCCTCCGGTTTGACACCGGCAGTCTCGCTAGAGTTCTCGGCATTACCCGTGAGCAACTAGAGACAGGGGTTTCGCTCGTTGAGGGACTTAACCCGACACTTCACAGCACGAGCTGACGACAGCCATGCAGCACCTGTGCAAGTTCCGGTCTTGCGACTGTGGCCCCGCTTTCACGGGGTTGATACTTGCATGTCAAGCCTAGGATAAGGTTCTTCGCGTTGCTTCGAATTGAGCCACATGCTCCACCGCTTGTGTGAGCCCCCGTCAATTCCTTTGAGTTTTAATCTTGCGACCGTACTCCCCAGGCGGCGCACTTAACACTTTTGCTGCGGCCGAGGGAGCGTCAAGCTCTCCCGACCCAGTGCGCATTGTTTAGGGCGTGGACTACCGGGGTATCTAATCCCGTTTGCTACCCACGCTTTCGTGCCTCAGCGTCAGATCAGGCCCAGCAGTCTGACTTCTCCTTTGGCGTTCCGATAGATATCTACGCATTTCACCGCTCCACCTATCGTTCCAACTGCCTCTACCTGCCTCAAGACCTGTGGTTCCCATCGCTATTCCACGGTTGAGCCGTGGGATTTCACGACAGGCCTACAGGCCCGCCTACGCACGCTTTAAGCCCAGTGATTCCGATTAACGCTCGAGCCCTCTGTATTACCGCGGCTGCTGGCACAGAGTTAGCCGGCTCTTCCTTTAGGGCTGGTCATGTGTTCCTAGCCCTTGACAGCAGTTTACACCCCGAGGGGCTTCATCCTGCACGCGGCATTACCCCGTCACGCTTTCGCGCATTGCGGAAGATTCGTTACTGCAGCCTCCCGTAGGAGTCCGAACAGTGTCTCAGTTTCGAT
>JBIIIL010000148.1:0-6607 GCA_044234825.1 Phycisphaerales bacterium | reverse complement strand
GACACTTCCGGTTCGCGTCGCCGCACGTGCGGCGGTGCTCGCGTTCGCGTGCGCACTGGCGCTTGCGGCGGCGGGTCCGCGCGTGGCACTGGCGCAGGGCACGTCGGGAGCGTTCGTCGATCCGCTGTCGATCGGCGAGCTGAAGCAGCTGATCGAGCAGCGGGCTGACGTGCCCGCGGATGCGTGGCCCAGGATCCAGTCGGCGCATGACGCGTATGCGCGCCGCGCGGCGGAGTTCCGAAACGGCGACATCGAGCGCTTCCAGGTCAAGTGGCGGGCCACGATGAACATGTCGGTCGACCCCGAGTCGCAGCTGGCGCACTGGCAGTCGACGATGAGGGAGTTCGCCGACCTTGCGCGCAGGCTCGATGCGATCGATGACGCGCTGTTCGCTGACGTGGCCACGGCGCTCGAGTCCGTTCCGGACGCGGCCGCCGCGGTGGAGAGCGCAAAGTTCGCGCGCCGCCGACAGGCCATGCGCTCGGGATTCGGCCGCGCCATGATGTCGCCGAGCACGTCGGCCGACCTGGAGCAGGTGGCCTTCGACGTGCCGGTCCCTGATGCCGCGCGCGCGGCAGTGCGACAGGCACTCTCGGGCTACGGGCGCAAGCAGACGCCCGCGCTTCGCGAGTACTGCGACCGGATGCAGCAGATGTACCAGGAGGTCATGAAGGCGCAGATCGCGGCGCAGCGATCTGCCGCAGCCTCTCCGCCTGCGGAGGGCGATGCGGAGTCTCAGGCGATGGAAGCCGGGGAGGCGGCACAGCAGGAGATCTGGGCTCGGATGGGGCCCGAGATCTCGAGGCAGCGCAAGCAGCTGCTGGCCAACAACCGCGCGACGTCGCGTGCCGTGCACGATGCGCTGGCGGCCCACCCCGAGTGGCAGCAGCGGTTCGCGGATCGCTGGATCGTTGAGTCCTATCCGGGGATCCCGGATAGCGAGAGCACGGGAGTGCCGCAGGCCGGACGGCGCGCGCTGCGACTCAAGGCGCTCGACGATGCGGCGCGCGCGACGGTGAGCCAGGCGGTCGCCGATTGGCGCAAGGCCGACAATGCGCTGGTGGCGGAGTGGTCGGTGGCGACCGATGACTTTGAGGGCGCCACATCGCCGTTTGGGTTCGACGAGAACGGCTTCCGGGCATTCAACGAGCGTGTCGGGGACTTCCAGCGCAGGCGCACGGAGCGATCGACGCAGGCACTCAAGGCGATAGAGGCTGTATCGGGTGCTGAGATGGCCTCCATCGTGCGTGGCGAGGATCTCAGCCGCGATGACGAGCTGCTGGCGCCGGAGCGGGCCGAGGCGGGCGGAGGGGACGCGCCCCCGACCGCCGCGACCGCTGCCGATGAGAAGGTCAATGTGGCGACAGAGCTGCTGCGCATGCAGCGCCGCGCAGTCGCCAAGTGGAGCGCGGCGCTTGGCCCGGACGATGTCGCGCGCGTTGCGGCAGCGCTCGGGGTGGATGCCGGGCAGCGCTCGGTGATCGAATCGCTCGCGTCCGACCACTCAGACGGCTGGACCGAGCGCATCAACCCGATCTTCGCGGAGTCGGCTGCGCGGCTGACGCAAGGTGCGGCATCCGGCGATGCCACGCCGCTCCTGCAGGGCATCCGTACAAGCATCGAGGCTGCACGCACCCATCGCGACGCCCTCGACGCAGCGTTCTTCGACGGGCTCGGTGCGGTCGCGGCGGGCGCAGATGCCGCGCGGGTCGTGGCGGCGCTTCGCCAGCTCCGCCAGCTCGACAGCGGGATCCGCGATGACCTGGCGCTGATGTTCATGATGGACGGGGGCGCGCCGACCCGGGCGCGTGTCGACCCGCTCGAGGGCGTGTGGCAGGCGATCGCAGCCGATCGCCGCGCCGAGCTCCTCGCGCTGCTCGAGGCGAACCTGGCCGCATCGCAGCCGCTCCTTGAGGCGCTCCGTGCGGCGGGCCGCGAGATCCCGGCTGCGGAAGCGAAGATGCAGCAGATGACGCCCGACACTCCTGAGGCGGAGCGCGAGGCGTTCTACCGTGACTCGAGCCTCCTTCTCGCAGGGCACGCCAAGTCAAGAGCGGCGCTGCGTGCTGCGGATGAGGCGCTTGCGGCAGCGGCCCTCGCCCTGCTCACGGACGATGCGCGCGCGCGCGTGCGACTCGTGCGTGTGCGGGCGCAGCATCCGCACCACTTCAGGGACGATCCCGTCAAGGGCGCGTTTGACCGCGCGCTCGCGCTTGAGGGCGTCGATGAGGCCACGCGCACCGCTATCACGGGCGCGCTGACGGAGTACCTCACGTCGCGCGATGCGTCGGATGGCGCCCTCGTGGCTGCAGTCGCGGATCAGGTCGACTATCCCGTGTACGGGGAGGATCTCGCGGACTCCGCGGAGGCGCAGCAGAAGTTCGCCAAGCAGTACGAGGCGTGGATGCTGGGCAACGAGAAGGTCGAGCGTGCGCTCTACGTGCGGCGCGGCGGTCGCGAGCGCGCGCTGGTGGCGCTGTCGGGGATCCTCGGCCCCGAGCGCACGAAGGCTGCTCGGGTTCCTGATGCCGCGTCGCTGGCGCGCGAGGAGGCCCGGCGCCGCGAGGGCGCGGATGCGGAAGATGACGAATGATCCTCGCGCTTGACCAGGGCACGAGCAGTTCCCGGGCACTGGTGGTGGGCGACGACGGCGCCATTCGCGCCACCGCGCAGCGCGAGTTCGCGCAGCACTTCCCGCAGGATGGCTGGGTCGAGCACGACGCGTCGGAGATCTGGCGCACGCAGCTGGAGTGCGCACGCGAGGCGATCGCCAAGGCGGGCGTGCCGGCATCGGACATCCGCGCGGTGGGCATCACGAACCAGCGGGAGACGGTCGTGCTGTGGGACCGTCGCAGCGGCGAGCCTCTCGCCCGCGCGATCGTGTGGCAGGACCGGCGCACGGCGGGTGCGCTCGCGGAGCTCGAGCGCTCAGGCGCGGCTGCAGATGTGGCGCGCACGACCGGGTTGCTGCTGGACCCCTACTTCAGCGCATCCAAGATTGCGTGGCTGCTGGACCATGTGCCGGGCGCGCGTGAGCGCGCGGCCCGCGGCGAGCTCGCCGTCGGCACCATCGACTCGTGGCTGGCGTGGAAGCTGACGGGCGGGCGTGCGCATGTCACTGACGTGAGCAACGCGTCACGCACGATGCTGATGGACCTGCGCACGCTCGAGTGGGATGCGGGGATGCTGGAGCTCTTCGGGATCCCGCGCGAGATCCTGCCCGCCATCGTGCCCTCGAGCGGCGTGGTGGCCGAGTGCGATCCTGCGCTCCTCGGCGCGCCGATCCCGCTGGCGGGCATGGTGGGGGACCAGCAGGCGGCGCTCTTTGCGCAGGGGTGCCACGCGGCGGGCGCATCGAAGACAACGTACGGAACCGGCTGCTTCACCCTGATGCACACGGGCAGCGAGCCGAGGGCGAGCTCGAGGCGCCTCCTGACGACTGTGGCGTGGCGGATCGGACAGGGCGCTGCGGCCTACGCGCTCGAGGGCAGCGTGTTCACGGGCGGTGCGCTGATCCAGTGGCTTCGCGATGGGCTGGGCATCATCAGGTCCGCCAAGGACGTGAATGCGCTTGCGGCATCGGTGCCGGATTCGGGCGGGGTCGTGCTGGTTCCGGCGCTGACCGGGCTCGGGGCGCCCCACTGGGATCCGCACGCGCGAGGGCTCATCGTGGGCATCACGCGCGGGACCACGGCCAGCCACATTGCGCGTGCGGCGATCGATGGCATCGCATGGCAGGTGGCAGACCTCATGGACGCGATGGCATCGGACTGCGGCGTCCGGCCCCGGGCGATGCGTGTGGATGGCGGCGCGAGCGCGAGCGACCTGCTGATGCAGACGCAGGCGGACGTGAGTGACATCCGCATGGAGCGACCCGCCGTGCTTGAGCTCACGGGACTCGGCGCCGCGTTCATGGCAGGCATCTCAGTCGGGGTGTGGCCGGATGCGCGCACGGCGGCGGCTACCGTGCGGACCGGCATGTCATTTGCCCCGTCGATCGATGCAGCGATGCGCGCGTCACGGCGCGAGCGCTGGAGCCGTGCGGTGCGGCTGAGCATGGGATGGCAATCGTGAGGAGGGTTGCGCAATGAGCGGCACGTCACATGAGCCTCGGCCATTCGTGCGCGAATCGATGCTCGCGGCCGCCGACGGCGGTTCGTTCGACGTCCTGGTGGTGGGCGGGGGCGCGACGGGGCTTGGCGTCGCGGTCGATGCGGCAAGCCGCGGGTGCGCGACGTGCCTGCTCGAGTCGCATGACTTCGCAAAGGGCACCTCGAGCCGCAGCACGAAGCTTGTGCATGGCGGCGTGCGGTACCTGGAGCAGCTGGACATCGCGCTCGTGCTCGAGGCGCTGCGCGAGCGCGGCATCATGCACGAGAACGCGCCGCACCTGGTGCATGACCTTCCCTTCATCGTGCCGAGGTACGCGTGGTGGGAGGCGCCGTTCTACGGCGCGGGGCTGAAGCTCTACGACCTTCTTGCGGGCAAGCGCAACCTCGCGCCGACGCGGTTCCTCTCGCGCGATGACACGGTCGCGGCGATCCCGAACGTGGCGCGCGAGCACCTGCTTGGCGGTGTGCGGTACCACGATGGGCAGTTCGACGATGCGCGGATGGCGCTGTCGCTCGCGCGCACTGCGGCCGGCCTCGGCGCGGTGCTCGCCAACGGCGTGCACGTGGATGCGCTCGTGAAGGATGCGCATGGCATGGTGTGCGGCGCGCGGGCCAGGGACGTGGAGTCGGGCCGGTCGCTTGAGGTGCGCGCCAAGGTCGTCGTGAACGCGTGCGGCATCTTCGCGGACGGGCTTCGCAAGGCGGATGACGCGGGCCAGCCCGCGATGATCGAGCCCGCGCAGGGCGTGCACCTGGTGCTCGACAGGTCTTTCCTCGCGGGGCGCGAGGCGATCATGGTGCCGCACACCGACGACGGCCGCGTGCTCTTCGTGATTCCCTGGCATGACTGCGTGGTGGTGGGCACCACGGACACGCCGATGCCTGAGGCGCAGCACGAGCCGCGCGCGCTGCCGGAGGAGATCGAGTTCATCCTGCGCAACGCTGCGCGCTACCTCGAGCGGGACCCGTCGCGCGCGGACGTGCGCAGCGTCTTTGCGGGCCAGCGGCCGCTTGTGCACGAGGGCGGCCGTGACGGTCCCACGAAGTCCATCTCGCGCACGCACAAGGTCGTGGTGTCCGCGTCCGGACTGGTGACGATCGTCGGAGGCAAGTGGACGACCTACCGGAAGATGGCCGAGGACACGGTGGCGCGGGCGCTCGATGTCGCTGGCATCGGGCCGCGCCTGTGCGTGACCGAGTCGCTGCGCATCCACGGCTACGTGCCTGCCGGCGATCCGGCGATGCCGGCTGAGGACTGGCTGCGCGTCTACGGCAGCGAGGCGCCTGCAGTGCGCGCCGTGTGCGCGGAGTCGGCGGCGATGGGCTCATCGCTGGCCCCCGGCCTGCCGTACATGATGGGCGCGGTGGCCTATGCGGCGCGGCATGAGATGGCGCGCTCGCTCGATGACTGCCTGGCGCGGCGCACGCGGGCGCTGCTGCTCGATGCGCGGGCCGCATCCGGCGCGGCCGATGCCGCTGCAGCGGTGCTCGCGCGCGAGCTCGGCCGCGATGCGGCATGGGCGCGCGAGGAGGCTGCGCGGTTCCGTACCCTTGCATCGCACTACATCCTGGAGCCCTAGATGAACCGATCAATCCTTGCCGCCGCAGCGCTCGCGCTTGTGCATGCGGCTGTGGCGCATCCGCTGGATGCGGCCGCGGCGGGCGCTGCGCCGTCTGCGGCCACTCAGGGATCCGGGGCCGCGCCGCAGCCTGCGAATGCCGCAGACCAGCCGCCCCAGCAGGGCGCACAGCGGGTTCCCTGGCCCATCTCGCTTGGCGTGCGCGTGATTCAGGTGCCGCTGCGCGTGCCGACAGTGAACCGTGTGGTGATCGTGCCCGACGAGGCGACGTACCTCGACGAGATCTCGCGGTGGTCGCTCGCAGGTCGCTGGCCCGTGCTCATCGAGGACAACTTCTACGCGCCGATGTTCGTGCGCGCGTTCAGGCCGGAGCAGGTGGTGCGACGTGCTGCAGCTGCGCCGCTCCCGTCGGATCGCGCGTCGCAGCAGTCGATGGTGGAGCGGGCGGTGGCCAACGCGTGGCGTCCGCCAGTGGGGACTCCTCCGGGATCTGGGCCAGTGCCTGGAGGCGCGATGGCGGCTCCCACGGCCCCGAGCCAGCTTGCGCCACTCGACGCGTTCAAGGCCGTTGGGTTCGAGCCGTGCGGAATGGTCTTTGCGTCGATGGGCGACCCGGCGTGGACTGCGGCGCTGGCGCTTGCGGCCGCGCACGGGCAGCCGATCGGCTGGATCGACCAGGGTCTCGGGGCGCCATGGTCATCGATGCCTGCGGCATCGGTGGTCGAGCTCGCGGACTCGATCGAGAAGTCAGTGGCGGCGACGGGCCTCTCGTGGCCCAAGCTGGGCGATGCGATCGATGCCGTGACGCTGTGCCGCACCGCAAGCGGCCGCGCGATCGTGCCTCCGGGCGCTCGCTTCCAGCTCCCGCAGGGCGCGAACATCAAGCCCGATGAGGCGGTGGCGCTGACCGATGCG
>JBIIIL010000147.1:0-6631 GCA_044234825.1 Phycisphaerales bacterium | reverse complement strand
GCCATTGTGCCGGCGTCCCTGACGACAGGGACCATGAGCCCCGAGTCCGTGTCGACCGCGATGCCCAGGTTGATCGTGCCCTTGACGAGGATCTCCGACGCGGCGTCATCGACGATCGCATTGAGCGAGGGGTGCTTGCGCAGCGCAGCGCACACCGCGCGCATGATGAAGGGCAGCATCGAGAGCTTCTGCCCGAGCGCCCTCGAGTACTCGCGGCGCTTGGCGTCGAGCGCAGTGACGTCCGCCTCCTCGACCACCGTGAAGTGGACGGCAGTGCGCACCGACCGGTCGAGCGCCTCGGCGATCTTGCGCCGCACGCCGCGGAAGGGAACGGTCTTGGAGATCGCCGCGCGGTCGATGTACACGCTGCCCGGGGCAATCGCCACGCTGCGGGCAGCGAATCCAGCGGTGGCCGTGGCGACGCCGGACTGGCCCGCGCCCCCTGCATATGCGGCCACATCGCTCGCGGTCACGCGGCCGCCGCGGCCCGTGCCGGGCACGGCATTGATGTCGATCGACATCTCGCGCGCGATGCGCCGCACCGCTGGAGTGGCGAGCGCCTTGCCGTTGCGGACCGAGGCCGCAGCCTCAGGGGCCCGGCGCGCGAAGCGCGCGCTCACCTCGAGCGTGCCGCTCATCGTGCCCACCACCGTGCCCTGGTCGCCGTCGGCGCCTGGCGCGCCCGCAGCCACCTGCGACGAGAGGCATGCCGACCCGCCGGACGACGCAGCCGCCGGTGCAGGCTTCGCCGCGGGCGCAGCCTTCGGCGCTGCCGGCGCGGACGCCCCGCCCGCACCGTAGCGCACCAGCACCGCACCGACCTTGATGATGTCGCCCGGGCTTCCGCACAGCTCGGTCACCGTGCCTGCCCAGGGGCTCGGCACCTCGACGAGCGCCTTGTCCGTCTGCATCTCGGCGAGCGTCTGGCTCTCCTTCACGGCGTCGCCGGGCTTCACCTTCCATGAGATCAGCTCGGCCTCCGCGAGGCCCTCGCCGAGGTCAGGCAGCAGGAAGTGGCTCTTGTCCGCGGGTTGCTTCATTCCAGCCATGGTGTGCTCCGGAGCGTGGCGTGTCGGTCGCGCCGATCCGCGGTTCAGTAGGCGAGGCTCTCGTCGATGGCGCGCCCGATGCGCGCGGCATCAGGCATGTACTCGAGCTCGAGCTTGTAGTAGGGCATGATGGTGTCGAAGCCGGCCACGCGCTGCACGGGCGACTCGAGGTGCAGGAAGCATCGCTCCATGATCCGCGCCGAGATCTCGGCGCCAAAGCCGCATGTGAGAGGCGCCTCGTGGACCACCACGCAGCGGCCGGTCTTCCTGACGCTGGCCTCGATCGCGTCGACATCGAAGGGGTAGATCGTGCGCAGGTCGATGAGCTCGATGCTGCGGCCGCTCTTCTCGATCGCCTGCATGCACTGCACGACGCTCGCGCCCCAGCTCACCATCGTCAGTTCGGTGCCCTCGCACACCACGCGGGCCTGGCCGATCGGGATCGTGTACTCGTCCTCGGGCACCTCCTCGCGGAACGCGCGGTAGATGCGCTTGGGCTCGAAGAAGATCACGGGATCCGGATCGCGGATCGAGCTGATGAGCAGGCCCTTCGCGTCGTAGGGCGAGCTCGGCATCACCACCTTGATGCCCGGCTGGTGCGCGTAGATCGCCTCGGGCGAGTCGCTGTGCAGCTCTGGCGCGTGGATGCCGCCGCCGACGGGCACGCGGATCGTCATCGGCACGGTGAACGCGCCGCGTGTGCGGGTGCGCATGCGTGCGGCGTGCGAGCAGATCTGGTCGTAGGCGGGGCCGAGGAACCCGTCGAACTGGATCTCGGGCACCGGGCGCAGGCCAGCCATCGCGAGGCCGATCGACGTGCCGATGATGCCGCTCTCGGCAAGCGGCGTGTCGACGACGCGGTGCGCGCCAAAGCGCTTCTGGAGCCCCTCGGTGACGCGGAAGACGCCGCCGTTGGCGCCCACGTCCTCGCCGAGCAGGATGACGCGGTCGTCCTTCTCCATCTCCTGGATCAGGGCAAGGTTGATGGCCTGTACAAGCGTGAGATTCGCCATGGACGCCACAGGGTATACGGCGACCACGCGCCCGAGAAGCGGTCCCTGCCTTGCCACGTGCGCCGGGGACCCCCGGTTCGCTACGCTTCAGGACCGGAGCGCCCCATGCCCATCACCAATGCCCTGTCCATCGAGATTCCGCGCATCTCCATCCTCGACGAGAAGGGGAACTTCGACGAGACCCTCGGCAAGGGCCTGATCCCCGACGCTGACCTGCTGAAGCTCTATGAGGCGATGAGCTCGTGCCGGCACCTCGACGAGGTGGCCTTCCGGCTTCAGCGATCCGGGCGCATGGGCACCTACCCGCAGAACATGGGCCAGGAGGCCACGAGCCTCGGTGCCGCGTATGTCCTGAACAAGGATGACTGGCTCGTGACGTGCTACCGCGAGAACTGCGGACTCTTCTGGCGCGGCGTCCCGATGGAGTCAATCCTGCTTCACTGGATGGGCGACGAGCGCGGCAACGCGATGCCCCGCCCGCACTTCGCCACGCCGATCGCCGTGCCGATCGGCACGCAGATGCTTCACGCGACTGGCCTCGCATGGGCGAGCAAGTACCGCGGCGAGAAGCGCATCGCATGCACCTTCTTCGGCGACGGCGCCACCAGCGAGGGCGACTTCCACGAGGCCGCCAACTTCGCCGCCAACCTCGACATCCCGGTGGTCTTCTGCTGCCAGAACAACTTCTGGGCCATCAGCGTGCCGGGCAAGATCCAGTGCAGCGCGCCGACGGTCGCGCAGCGCGGCATCGCCTATGGCATGCCGTGCATGCAGGTGGACGGCAACGACATCTTCGCGTGCGTCTACGCGGTGAGGAAGGCCACGGAGCGCGCGCGCACCGAGGGCAAGCCCTCGTTCATCGAGTTCGTCACGTACCGCCTCGGCGACCACACCACCGCCGACGACGCGCGCCGCTACCGCGACCAGGCCGAGGTCGATGCGTGGAAGGCGAAGGACCCGCTCATCCGCATCCGCACGCTGATCGACCGGCGCAAGATCTGGGACGACGCGAAGCAGGCCGCGATGATGGCGCGGATCGAGAAGGACATCGCCGCCGCGATCGAGCGCGCGGAGCACATTGAGGCCCCGCCGCGCAGCGATGTCTTCGACTACACCTTCGAGGAGCTCCCGCCGGACCTGCGCACGCAGCGCGACACGTTCGAGACGACGTCGCTTGGCCAGGAGCGCGCGAGCAACCCGGCAGGCGCGTGAGCTCGCACGGCCCGCAGCGCCCAAGGTGCCGTGATCGAGCGTGAACCCTACCGCACCAGCGCCGCGCCGTCGGCGCGGTGATCGCTGCCGCACACCCAGGTGGGCGCGGTCGCGCTGAGCCGCCGGATTGCCTGCCCGCGGCCGAAGGTCACGGAGCGCGACTCCGCGACCTCGACCTCGTGGCCCATGCCGCGCAGGCGGTCCGCCAGCGCAGGCGGGAATCCAGGCTCGAGCATCACGCGCATGCCGCGCGTCCACTGCCAGCGGGGGGCATCGAGCGCCGCCTGAGGATCAAGGCCATGGTCAAAGATGCGCGAGATCACCTGCAGCTGCCCCTGAGGCTGCATGAATCCGCCCATCACGCCGAACGCCATCACCGGATCGACGCGACCGCCGATCGCCGCGTGCGTCACAAACCCAGGCATGATGGTGTGGTAGGGCCGCTTGCGGGGACCGACCGAGTTGGGATGCGAGATCTCCGGAGTGAAGCATGCGCCGCGGTTCTGCAGCGCGATGCCCGTGCCCGGCACCACGATGCCGGATCCCCACCCCATGTAGTTGGACTGGATGAGCGACACCATGCCACCCTCGGCATCTGCGGTGCACAGGTAGACGGTGCCGCCTGGCCTGGGAATGCCGTGGCACAGGGGCTTCGCGCGGAACGGGTCGATGCGTGCGGCGAGATCGTCGATGCGGTTGGGATGCAGCAGCGCCTCGGTGTCCCCGGCGATCCACTCCGGATCCGCGACGTGCGCCAGCGCGTCGGCGAAGCCGAGCTTCATGGCCTCGATCTGGACGTGCACGCTCTCGGGACCCTCGGGCTCGCGGGTCCGGAGGTCGAAGCGCTCCAGCACGGCCAGCGCGACCAGCGCGGCGATGCCCTGGCCGTTCGGCGGCAGCTGATGCACGCGCACGTTGCGGTACGACACGTGAATCGGCGTGGCGCGCAGCGTGCGGTGCGCCGCGAGGTCGTCGGCAGAGAGCGGCGCGCCGGCGTCGGCGGCCGCAGCGGCGATCCGGCGGGCGAGGTCCCCGGTGTAGAGGTCGGCACCGCCCGACGCGGCGATCGCCTCGAGCGTGACCGCATGGTCAGGAAGCCGCACGAGCTCGCCCGCCGCCGGCGCATTGCCATCGAGGAGAAATGTCTGCGCCCATGCGGCATGCTCGCGCAGCGTCTCGGCGGCACGAGCCCATGCGCGTGCGGTGAGCGGCGACACGGGGTAGCCCTCGCGGGCGTAGCGAATCGCGGGCTCGAGGAGATCTGCGAACGGCAGCCGCCCGTGCGCGCTCCACAGGTCATGCCAGAGCGCGACCTGCCCCGGCACCGTGACCGGCAGCCATCCGCGCTCGGGGACGACGCCGCCGACGCCGACCATCGACCGCTCAAGCGCTGCGGGGGACCGCCCGCTGCCGTTCCATCCGTGAAGGTCGCCGCCCGAACCTGAAGCGCCGGGAGCCCATGCCATGGCGAACGCATCGCCGCCGATGCCGTTCGATGTCGGTTCCACCACCGTCAGTGCGGCTGCCGCGGCGATGGCGGCATCGACCGCGTTGCCGCCGCGCCGGAGCATCTCCATGCCCGCCTCAGCCGCAAGCGGCTGGCTGGTGGCCACCGCGGCAGATCCGTACACCGGCTGCCGGAATGGTTGGGGCCCCATGCGCTCCTTCGACGCGGCGGCGAGTCCGCGTCAGACCGCCACGGGCTGCGCGCCGGCCTTCGCCTTGCGGACGGACTCGATGCGGCGCTTCGCGTACGCGATCGCCGCATCGGAGGTGCTCGCAGCCTGGGCAGACTCCTTGAACACCGCGAGCGTGGTCTCCTCGATGGCGGCGACCTTCTCGTCGATGCGCTTCTCGGTGAGGCCCACATAGAGCCCTCCGAGGCGGATGAGCCCGCCGGCGTTCGCGATGAAGTCGGGCGCGTACAGGATGCCGCGCTGCTTGAGGAGCGCGCCGTCGGCGTCGGGGTGGAGCAGCTGGTTGTTGGCGGTGCCGCACACGACCTGGCACTTGAGCTGCTGGATGGTCTTGTGGTCGAGGATGCCGCCAAGCGCGCAGGGCGCGAGGATGTCGAGCTTCTCGGAGAAGAGATTGCGGTCGTTGCCGAGCGCCACGCAGCCGAGCTCCTCGACGCACCGCTTCATGGTGGGGACGTGCACATCGGTGACGAGCACCGCAGCGCCCGCCTCGCGGAGCAGCTTCGCCAGCTTGTAGCCCGTGGCGCCGCATCCCTGGATGCCGACCGTGAGGCTCTTGAAGTCAACGCTCCTGCCGAGATGGCGCAGGCATGCCTTCATCGAGTTGAAGCAGCCGAGCGCAGTCCACGGGCTCGGGTCGCCGCCGTGGCTGACTGCCTCGCCGCCCATGATGAACTTGCTCTCCTTGGCCATCCAGTCGCAGAACTGCGGGCTCACGCCAACGTCCTCAGCCGCGATGTACATGCCGCCATGACTGTCGACGAAACGACCCATCGCCCGCCCCTGAGCCTCGGTGGGCTGCTCGCCCGGCTTGGGCAGCAGGATCACGCTCTTGCCTCCGCCGAGCGGGAGGTCAGCGGCCGCAGCCTTGTAGGTCATGCCTTCGGAGAGCCGCAGCACGTCAAAGAGCGCCTCGCTCTCATGCGCGTATGCCCAGCGGCGCGTGCCGCCGAGCGCCGGTCCAAGCACGGTTGAGTGGATCGCGATGATGGCCTTCAGGCCGGTCTCGGGATCCTGCGTGAAGGAGAGTCGCTCGTGACCGTGATTGACCATGCTCTCGAGAACGTGCATTGGGAGCCTCCGTGGCGGATCGTGCGGGGTTCGGCGCAGGGCCGGCCCATGAGGGGTGTCTGGGACTGGGGAAACGATGAGCGTAGCGGGATGGCCGGCTCCGGTCACGCCTTCTTGCCGGCAAACACGCTGCCGGAGCCGAAGTCGGGGATGTGCGGCGACGCCAGGTTCCGGCCCGTGCCGCGCGCGCCATCCACTGGCGTGCGCTCGGGGATCGAGTAGCGGCTGTTGGGCAGTGCTGCGGCCCACTTCAGCACGCTGTCGGCCGTCGCGCGCACCGAGCGGTCGTAGTTCCACCGCAGGCCGCGCGTCTCGGCCTCGATTTCCGCATTCGCCATCGTGCAGAAGTGGCTGACCACCTTCATCTCGTGGTCGAGCCCCGCGCCCGTCAGCCCCTCGCGGATGCGGCGGTCGAGCTTCGAGATCGTGCACACCATCGCGTGGATCCACAGGGCGCACTTGGACAGGCGGGCCTGGATGAACTGGTTGCCCACGAGGCTCTCCTCGTGCTCCTTGAACATCATCTTGACCGCATAGGAGTGGTCCCGGATGCGGAACATGACCTCCTGGGCCATCGGCTGCAGCGACG
>JBIIIL010000233.1:0-4024 GCA_044234825.1 Phycisphaerales bacterium | reverse complement strand
ACGGCTGCACCTCGCGCGCACCATGGAAGAACTCGTCGATCACGACGGTGGACTCGAGCGAACCGTCGCCAAGGTCGGTGCGCCTCACCTCGACGCTGGCGATGCGGCCGAGCCCACGGGTCCTCTCGGCTGCGCGCACGACGTCGAAGATGGCGTCGAACTGCCCGGAGGTCCGCACCTCAAGGGCCCGGCGGTCGAGGGCCATGCCGAAGGGGATCGCGGTCATCGCAGTCACATCGCCAATCCGGATTGACTGGTCGCTGACCTGCGTGCCGTCCACCGGGCGGGACACTGCCGCCACAAGTCCGCTTGCATCGGGGTCCTCGCAGATCATGGCTCCAGACTTCTCGCGGTCGTAGCGCATCCGCTCGACCTCGCGGCGGAGGCGATCGAGCTCCGACCGCTGCAGCAGGTACTGGTTGGTGCTCTCGGCGAGCGACCGCGACTCGATCCGCATCGCCCGCGCCCGCGTGTAGTTGGGCACGGCCACGAAGGCCACCAGCAGCGTGGCAGCGACGAGGGGACCGCCAATCCACATCAGGCGCTGCCGGACCTCAGGCGTCACGAAGGCAGGGAGCTTCACGGCGCACCTGCCTTCGCCAGCTGTGCGTTCGGGCCCAGGCCTGCGGTGGACGATGCGCTCGCGGCAGCGGAGACCGCTCCGCTCCCGATCCGGAACCGCAGCGTGAACTGCTGCGCGCGCGAACCGGGAACGCCGCGCTGCTCCGTGACTCCGACATCGGTGAATGGCTGCATCGACGCGAGGCGACTCGCGAACTCGCCGACATCCTCCGGCGCGGCGGCCCATCCGGCGATCGATACGGTGTAGGTCGGCCGGGTCAGCCGCGGTGCGGCACCCGCGGCCGACTTGGGACCTGGCTCCTTGGTCGCGCGCACCTCGTCCATCGAGATGCGCATCGACTCGAGCCAGGCCTCGCGCGGGAGGAGGTGGGAGATGGTGGCGACCACGTCAGCCGCGGGAACGGTGCCCCGCAGCAGGCGCGAAGCGGCGAGCTCTGCCTTCAGCAGGTCACGCTCGCGCAGGCTGTCCGCGAGCAGTCCATCGATGCGCTGGGCGTTCTCGCGCAGCGACCGTGCGACGTCACGCTGGACCTGCGCACGACGCGCCTGCGCGATCGAGTCGGCGACGACGCCCACGACGAGGACAGCTGCGAGCACTGCCGCAAGTCGCATCATCCGGATGCGGCGACGCATGGCCGGAATGCGCCGCGCCTCGGGGGGCATCAGGTCCACGAGAAGCTCGCTCATGCCACCCTCCGTGGCTTCGCGCCCGATGCCTGAGGCTGGGTGGCCTCGCGTGCCGAGATGCCCGCAGCCACTGCGCCGGCCCACAGCGCGCGCGGCTCTGCGGCATCGCCTTCAGGCCACGTGATGCGCGGGCAAGAGCCGATAGGCCCGGTATCCGTGCCGCAGACGGCGGCCACCGCTTCGCAGAGTCCAGGCTCTGCGGCCCCGCTGCCGCTCACCCAGATGCGCTCGGGCCAGCAGCCTGCGGTGCGCCGCTCGGCGTGCCGCAGCGACGCGAGCACTTCCTCGGCAACCTCGCGCCAGCGCATGGCCTGAGGCGCATGCGCGATCTCGTCGCCCACGAGCGGAATCGAGCCATCGTCGGGATCGCCGAGCCCAAGGCCGGCCATCGCCTCGATCGCGGACATGTGCGCCGGGTGCCATCCGAAGGACCGCTGGTAGCGCACATTGCCGTCCTGCATCACGATGATGCATGCTCGGCTGCGCTCGATGTGGAGCAGCGCGTGCCGCTCCACGCCCTCGCGCATGCAGAGCCGGAGCGCCGCGAGCGGCGCAAGCTCCATCCGCACAGGCTCGAGGCCGCAGCGCACGAGCATGTCGGCGATCGCAATCGTGGTCGCACGCCGAACCGCCACGAGCATCAGGTCGCGCGAGGGTCCAGTACGGTCAGCGTTCATGGTCAGGTGACCAGAGATGACATCGGCGCGGTCGATGCCGAACCGGTCGACCGCCTCCCACGTCACTGTCTCCTCGAGCTCATGGTCGGCCAGGGGCGGAAGCTGCGCCATCTCGGCGAGCGCCCCTGATGCAGGCAGCGTCACGACGCATGCGCCGCATGGGACTCGCGCCGAACGCATCAGTCCCCGAAGCGCCGCAATCACTGCAGGCAATCCTGCCTGGTTGATCGCGCCGTCAGGCCGCAGCGGGCTCATCGGCAGCACCCACTGCGCGATCACACGCGCCAGGGCATGCTGCCCCGGAGCGGTCAGCTGCGCGATGCGGATGCACGATTCGTCGAGGTCGACGCCCAGCGCGGCGGCAGGCTGTCGAAGGAGTTGTCGGTAGGGGAGGGAGAACATGGGTGCAGTCCCTGACGCATGAGGGGGACGAGCAGCGGACCCAGGCGCATCCTGCGCCAACCCCGGAACGTGCGCGCGGGCCAGGCCGGGCTACGTTGCGCCGACCTGGCCCGCCGCTCTCTTGGTGCCTTACTGGCCGGGTACGACCTTGCCGCCGCTGAATGACCAGCTCTGCGTGCCGGTGACCTGGTTGTTCAGGTCATCAGCGGTGCAGTAGCCGGCGGTGACCAGCTTGGCGAGGTCGGTCGAGGAAATCGCGCCATCGGCGGTGGCGATCGCGGTGCCGCCGCCGGGAAGGAACTGGTTGTATCGGGTGACCATGGTGAGCACCTGGCTCGCGCGCGCCTCCGCGGCCTCGCGGTTCGCGTCGCTCAGCGCGCTCGTGACGCTCGGCACCACAAGCGCTGCCAGCACGCCGAGGATGACCACGACAATCAGGATCTCGATCAGGGTGAATCCGCGGTTAGTGCGGCGACGGTTGTTCGTGCGAGCGTTCATCAGTCAATGTCCTTTCGGGAACGTGGGGGAGTCGTGTGCCGCACCCATCGTGGGCACACCGGAAACCGTCGAATTGGCGGATCGCCACGCAAGCGCAAATCGCCAAAAAACTCATGGTCCGGAAATGGCATATCTGCGCCCCTCTCCAGATAGGGGCGCATGCCGCTTGGACGCGCGAGCGCAGATGCGACGGTCATGGCATGGACACAGTGTGTGCCCGCCAGCCGGCGCACGCCACGCGAGGCGTGTCGCTCGTCGAGTGCATGGTCGCGATGGCGATCGTGGCGATCGCAGCGTCCATGGTCACGATGAGCGTTCAGGGCGGTCTTGCGATGCAGGAGGATGCGCTACGCATGGCCGTGGCATCGACCGCCGCGGAGGCGCGCATCAGCGAACTTCTGGGAAAGCCGTGGGATGACCTGCAGGCCATCGACGAGACCGAGTCTGCAGGCGCGATCGCGGACGAGGATGGTGTCGCCTTCCCCGCCGCGTACAGCGGGCTCTCTCGACGCACCGTCGTGACGCAGCGGGCGCTGACGGTCCCGGACTTTCCCGGGCTGTCCATTCCAGGATGGGACATCCAGGTGACCGTGACCGACGGCCGCGGCCAGGGCGAGCGCACGCTCGTGCAGCTTCGCCGCTTCAGGCCGCAGACGATCGAGGACAGGCTCCAATGAACGGCACGTCGCGCCACTTCTGGTCATGCCGCGCGCCACATGCGCATGCCGCATCGATTCGGGCAGAAGGCTGCGCCATGGCGCGCGGATTCACCCTGATCGAGCTGATCATCGCCAGTGTCGTCACGGCCATGGTCGCGGCCACGGCCATCGCTGTGGTCGAGGGATTTCGGCAGGCGGCGGCGATGCAGTCTGCGCGCAGCGAGACGATCGTGCGCGCTGCGGGCGTGCAGGCCCACATGGCCCAGCTGGCCCTCAAGTCGCGCATGACGCTTGAGCTCTCGCCGGAGCGCATCCTGCTGTGGACGCCCGCGGAGAGCCTCTCCAACTCGGGCGAGGGATCCGAGGCGGCCTTCGACCGCATAGACCTTGATGAGGGCGAGCTGCACTGGCTTGCGCTCGAGCAGGAAACCGACGGCACATGGACGCTGGTCGAGTACACGCCGCGACGCGAGTCGGTCGCAGGGCAGGACGTGTTCTTCACAAGCGACACATCGTTCT
>JBIIIL010000318.1:0-2579 GCA_044234825.1 Phycisphaerales bacterium | reverse complement strand
GAGCGGGCGCCCCTGGCGAGCCGCCTCGCGCCGCCGCGCCGCATGGCAGGCCCCGGATCCCCGATGGCTTCGCTCGATGCGCCCGCGTTCAGGACGCTCGAGCCGACCGTCTGCGACAACCGCGGCTTCAGCGTCGAGTTCGCCCTGACGGCACGCGACGCCGACGGCACCGAGGACGAGTCCCTGCGCACGGACGTGCGCATCAGCGGTCTGCTCGCGTTCTTCGACCAGCACCCGATCTGCGTGGAGGACCAGCCATGACCAGGACCCCGCGCAAGCGCGGTGCTGCGCTGCTCATGGCGCTGTTTGCGCTCGGGGTCGCTGCCACGGCAGCCACGAGCTTCAGCAAGAGCCGCGACCGCTCCATCGATGTGGGCAGCAGCGTGGGGGAGTCGGCGCGCGCCAGGCTTGCGGCAGCCGAGGGCCTCGCCATCTCGCGCGAGGTGCTTGCGTCGATCTTCCAGGAGCCCGACGCGATCAAGGCGGCCGCATGGCGCGCGCAGCTCTCTGACGGCATCCTGCTGACCAACTACGCGATCGACGGCGCAATCCTCGACGTCACGGTGCGCGACCTCAACACCGGGCTCGCGCCGACGCTGTCCACGACGGAGTTCGATGCGCGCATCTCCGTGTCGGTGGGCGAGACGAGCTACCGCATGAACGCCCAGATGAGCCTGCGCAGCCTCGTGAAGGGCCAGTATGCGCTGTTCGCAAACAAGTTCATGACGATGGAGGGCCGCAACTTCATCGGCCGCTGGGAGAGGGCCCCGCGCAGCGCCGACCGCGACCCGGTGAACATGGGCACCCAGGCTGACCTGCAGCAGTGGGGATTCTCCGGCGTGTACATCAACGGCAATGCGATGTTCGAGGACAGGCCGGTGTCGATTCCGGGCACGCATTCGGGCCTGATCCCTGCGCTCGCCGCGCAGGAGCCGGAGTTCAGGCGCGCGGCGCGCACTGGCTACGCGATGCTGGCGAGCAGCGATCCGACGGATCCGGTGCAGCTGTGGAAGTTTGTCGGTGGCGACCACAGGTCGGCATCAAGCTGGGAGCGCGGCGAGGGGGCCACGACCACGCCGCAGACCTACCTCTACTACCCGTTCAACGCGCAGAGCCCGACGATCTGGGGTGATGGCGCGGATCTCGTCGAGAAGGAGCGGCTGCCGCAGGGCGAGTCGATCCGCATGACCAAGCCTCCCGACGAGCCGTCGTTCACGACAGGCACCACCTTCTGGGGCAACAAGTCCTGGACCGGCACGACGGTCACCCTCAACCCGTTCCGCGTGCGGTGCATGGAGTTCTTCGGGATCCCAATCAGCGGCGGCGACCTCAATGTCAGCAACTCGACCCTGACGCTCAAGTCAGGCGTGTACCGGATCGACGACAAGTTCCGCCTCACCAACAGCAGGCTCATCATTGACGGCAATGTGCGCATCGTCATGAAGGCCAGGATGTGGTTCGACCTCGATGCCAAGAGCCTCGAGATGGTCAACTCCACGATTGAGCTCAAGGGCAACTCGCAGCTGCTGCTGTTTGTGGCCTATGACCTCGCGATGAGCGGATCGTGGATCGGCAAGGAGCACACGTGCGCGGCGAGCCCGAATGTGCCGGGGGACCCGCACATGCGCGCATGGATGGGCAAATGGCAGGCCACCGCATGCGAGCCAAGCCCGCCGCTGGAGCCGCAGTACATCGAGCCTTGGCGGGTGCGGATCTACCCGGACCCCGCGTTCCTGTCGTCGGTGTTCCTCTGGGATTTCGCCGACACCAGCATTGTGGGCTCGATCTTCATGCCCACCAATCCGGTGATCCTGCGCGGGCGGACCGAGATCTATGGCCGCATCGCCGCCAACCATGTGCTCATGCGGGATAGCTCGGCATTCTTCTACGACCACGCGCTCGATGACATCACTGGGCTCACGGAGGGGGCACCGCCCCCGCGAGGCGGCACCCAGCAGATTCCCACCAGGATCCAGCTCGGCTTCTGAGGCAGCATGATGCGACGTGGATACACCCTCATCGAGATGATCATCGTGTCGATGCTCATTGCGCTGCTGGCGACCCTCGCACTGCCCTTCTTCTCCAATCAAGGGCCGGCGCGCGTGGCCGCCGGGCACGATCGCCTATGGCACGACCTGCTCGATGCGCAGGCGTGGTCGATCGCCAATCCGACGGCGCCTGCGACGGTCACGTTCGCCAAGCGCAGCTACTTGGTGCAGCGCGGCAGCGACTCGGCGGCAGTGCTGTTCGGGCGCGAGGACTTCGAGGAGGCCGATGGCGTCACGCTCTCGACGGCGGGGTTCGCGGGCAATGCCATCACCTTCTCTCACTCGGGCGCGGTGCAGGGCTCGCCTGGCGCAACGCCGCCGGTCATCACCCTCACCTCCGAGGATGGCCGGACGTCAATGGCCATTCAGATCACCCCGACATCGGGCGAGCTGCGGACGATCCGAGCGTCCCAATAACTCGACCGCCACACGCCAAGTTGGACCGCGTCTTCCATACGAGCCGATGAGACGAGTCCCGCGAACGCTGCGGCGCACGGATGCGCACCACCCCGCCACAACGACGATCCACGG
>JBIIIL010000146.1:0-6665 GCA_044234825.1 Phycisphaerales bacterium | reverse complement strand
CTACTACCTGAACCGGCATTTGCCTGGCCGGGAGGAGAATCCGCTGGTGCACTACCACCGGACGGGTCGCGCGGCGAGGCTCGCCACCAGCAGGGCGTACCGCTGGGAGGCCATTCGGCAGCGCGAGTCCTCCTTGCTGGGGCGCATCAGGCGACGCCTCGGGCTTGCCAGGGGAGTTGGGAAGGATGCCCGCGAGATCCTGCGCAGCGGGCTGTTCGATCCGGTGCTGTACGCGCTGAGCAACCCTGACGTGCGGGAGTCCGGCATCGACCCGGCAACGCACTTCCTCGAGTTCGGCGGGCAGCATGGTCGCGACCCGTCCGCGGCATTCAGCAGCCGCTACTACCTCGACGCGAATCCTGATGTGCGCGCGTCTGGCCTCAACCCGTTGCTTCACTTCATTCGGTACGGGAAGCGCGAGGGCCGCCATCCAAGGCCACCGGTGCAGGTGGTTGCGTCCGGAGAGGATCGGTACGCAGGGCAGCGCGATGTCGAGCTGGTGTGCGCAAGCGGGCTGTTCGACGCGGCGTACTACCTTGAGCAGAACCCTGACGTGAAGGGGAGCGGGCTCGATCCGGTCTACCACTATGTGCGCCATGGATGGCTGGAGGGGCGGAACCCATCCGCCACGTTCGACACGCGCTACTACCTGAACCGGCATTTGCCTGGCCGGGAGGAGAATCCGCTGGTGCACTACCACCGGACGGGTCGCGCGGCGAGGCTCGCCACCAGCGAGGCGTACCGCAGGGAGGCGATTCGGCAGCGCGACGCCTCGTTCGCAGGCGCCATCCTCAGGATCAGGGAGTCATTGGGCCTCGCACCGAAGGGCCGTTCGGGTCGCCCGGCGGCGAGTCGGGTCCCCGCTGGTCCCGTGTGCGAGGACAGGACATTGGTGCGCCGTCCCGTCGCCCGCTCTTGCTCCGTCCTGTTCATCGGGTGCGACGGGCTGGTGGCAGGCTCGCAGGTACTGCTCCTCAACGCAATCAGGTGGATGGCGGCGCACACAGGCGTGCAGGCGAAGGTGATACTCATCCGCGATGGTGATCTCTCGGCGGAGTATGCCCGGTGCGGTCCGCTCGTGGTATGGCAGGATCTCGTGGCGCGCTTTCCGGATGTGGCGCGGCGCCGCGAGGAGCTGCTGCGCCTCTACGCGGATGTGGACCTCGTCTACGGCAACACGATCGTCGCGGCAGAGCTGTACCGCGAACTCGAGTGCCTCGGGAAGCCCGTGCTGACGCATATTCATGAGCTCGAGAAGTCCATCCGCGCGTACGCCAGCCTCGAAGCGATCGAGGCGATGGCTCAGCTCTCGTCTCGGTTCATCGCGTGCTCCCCGCCGGTCGCCGAGAATCTTGTCGCGAGCCACCGGATCGATCCTGAGCGAATTGCGACCATCAATGCGTTCATCGAGCATCGCGAGTCCCCGTTACCCGCGCGCTCGTCGCTTCGGGCCCAATTGGGGCTTCCTGAGCGAGGGCTGCTGGTGGTCGGGTGCGGCACGATCTATGCCCGCAAGGGGACCGATCTCTTCGTGGAGACGGCCATCCGATGCCGCGATCGCGGCATGCGCGATGCCACATTCGTATGGGTGGGCGGCCAGCACTGGGACACGGATTCCCAGTCGGCTCCCCTAGGTCCGTGGCGCGACATCGTCCGCAGGATCTCCGATCACGGGATGTCCAGCTCGATCAGCTTCGTCGGGGCACGGTCGAACGCGCGGGACTACATGGCCGCGGCCGATGTCCTCCTTCTCCCCTCGCGGGAGGATCCGTTTCCGCTGGTGTGCCTGGAGGCTGCGCAGTGCGGCACGCCGACCGTCTGCTTCGACGGGGCCGGCGGAATGCCGGAGTTCGTGGCCTCCGATGCGGGGATCGTCGTGCCCTACTTGGACACGGATGCAGCGGCCGAGGCCATCAGGCGGCTGAACGACGATCGTGAGCTCCTGAGGCGGCTTGGGGATGGAGCGTCCGCCAAGCTCCGCGCACGGCACACCGATGACCGGGCAGTGCCGCTCATCGTCGAGCAGATCCACCGTACGGCGGGAACCGCGCCGCTGGTCAGCGTGATCGTGCCGGTGTTCAACCAGCGTCCCTTCCTCGAGCGTCGGATCGCGAGCATCCTTGCCCAGGACTTCCGCGACATCGAGGTCATCATCATGGATGACTGCTCGACGGACGGGAGCTTGGAGCTTGCGCGCACTCTGGCCGCCGACGCCAGGGTGCGCGTCGTCGCGAGCGAGAGCAACTCCGGTAGCCCATTCGGCCAATGGGCTCGGGGCGTCCAGCTCGCGCGCGGGACCTACCTGTGGATCGCCGAGGGCGATGATGCCTGCGAGCCCAGCTTCCTGTCGGAGTTGCTGCCGATGCTGGCGGACCCGTCGGTGGCGCTCGCATACTCGGACTCCGCGGTCATTGATGCGGAAGGCCAGCGCGTCGACGACTACCGGCAGTACTACGAGTCGCTGGACCGCTCGCACTGGCGAATGGACCATGTCGTCCCGGCGGAGACCGAGATCAACCTGGGGCTCGGCGCCAAGAACACGATCCCCAACGTGAGCGCTGTCGTCTTCAGGCGGGATCGGGTGAACCCAGAGCTCCTTGCCCGGGTCGCGACGATGCGGTTTGCCGGCGATTGGATGTTCTACGTGCAGCTTGCCCGGGGCGGCAAGGTCGCATTCCGCAGCGCAGCGCTGAACCTGCACCGGAGGCATGAGGCCACCGTGACGCGCCAGTTCCACGGCTCCGCAGTCCAGCGACAGCGGCTCCTCGATGAGGTCGGGATGGTGCAGGAGTGGGTCATCGACCATTACCCGCTGAGCCGGCCGTTTCGCGATCGCATGGCCAGCTACCTCTCGGCCCAGGTCGAGGCGCTCTTTCCTGGCGCAGCGCGCGATGGCGCCACCGCCATGGCCTCCGCCCAGAGCGTCATCGGGCGCCTTGATCAGCGCATCGCGGAGGATGACCGTCCCGGAATCGCAGTCACGTTCGTGACCACCAACGACTGGTCCCACGATGGCGGGAGCGAGCAGCTGTGGATCCACGCGGCCCAGCGCATGGCGGGCATGGGCCATCGTGTGCAGGTCGTGATCCGGCGCTGGGATCCGGAGCCGTACTTCATGGCGGCATTCCGGGCCCACGGCATCAAGGTGGCATTCAAGGACAGCGCAACAGCCGCTGCCGTGACCGAGTTCAACCCTGACCTCGTCGTCATCAACATCGGCGACCAGGACGAGGGCACCGAGTGGTATGCGGCGTGCGAGCGGAATCGGCTGCCATTCGTGATCGTCAACCACCTGACGAAGGAGCCCAAGTACTGGCCCATTCGCCATGAGCTGCTTGATGCCGTCCGTCGCGGCAACCTGGCCGCGCGACGCGTCCTATTCACGTCGAGGAACAACCGCCTGGTCATGGAGCGCAGGCTGGGGTGCCTGATTCCCCAGGCGGGGCTGTTCCACAACCCGCTGTTCCTCGACCGGTCCCGGCGAATCCCATTCCCGCCATCCACCGGAGCCGTTCGGCTCGCGATGCCGGCGCGCATGCTGAACATCCACAAGGGCCTTGACCTCGCGATCGGGGTCTTTGCGCTCGACAAGTGGCGGGCGCGGCCAATCGAACTGCACCTGTACGGGCATGGCCCGGACGAGGCGGCGCTCCGGTCCATGGTGGAGCGCAGCGGCCAGCGCAACGTCTTCTTCCATGATCCCCAGTGGCAGCTTCCGCACCCGGACATGGAAGCCATCTGGCGAGAGTGCCATGCCCTCCTGATGACATCCTTCATGGAAGGCATGCCACTCGTCCTCCTGAACGCGATGTTCCACGGCAGGGTGCCCATAGTGACCGACATCGGCGGGCATCGCGAGGTCGTCGATGACGGTGTGAGCGGATTCGTCGCCGATGACCCATCGCACGACTCGGTTGACCGCGCTCTCGAGCGCGCATGGCAGCGCAGGTCCGACTGGGAGTCCATCGGTGCCGCCGCGCGCGAGAGGATGCTGCGGTTCTCGCCTGAGGACCCCGTCGCAGACCTGATCGAGAAGCTGCTGCTCGCGACCGCGGGGCGCCCTCGGTCATGATTCTGCTGCTGCACATCGGTCCGCACAAGACGGGCACCACGGCCATACAGACGTTCATGCGGTCAAACGACGAGTTGCTTGCCCAGCACGGCATCGCATACCCGAAGGTGCCGAGCGGCGAGTTCAACCATCACGCCGTGGTGCACGGCCTTCGCACCCGCGGCCTGAAGGACGGCGTTAAGGCGTGGATGCTCGAGACGCTCGCGCTGGCCGACCGGTGCGGTAGCCGAACCTGCGTGCTGAGCTCCGAGATATTCGTCGAGGACCGCATCGACATCGCGGACCTGGTTCGGTCACTGTCTGGCGTGGATGTCAGGGTGGTGGCCTACATTCGGCGTCCAGAAGACATGTGGGCCTCTGCCTTCTCGCAGCTCGTGGTCGAGCCGACGGTCCGCCGGACCGAGCGCATCGACCGATCTCCGCTGCCGTACGACTGCAGCTACTCGACGGTCTTCTGCAAGTGGATGGATCACTTCGGACCCGATCGCATGCAGCTGGCGCCCTTTGACCGGCGCCAGTGGCCCGGCGAGAACCTGCTTCACGACTTCCTTTCCATGATTGGCGCACCGCCCAGCCTGTTCGAGAAGTGCAGTACCGCTGCGGTCGCGCACAACCGCAGCCTTCCTGCGATCCTGACCGCGGCCATCCGGTGCGCCAACGCATCCGGAATTGTCTCCGCAACGGGGCACGCAAGGCTCGTGCGCGCGATGGGTCAGCTTGCCCCGAAGCTGCCAGGATTCATGAGTCAGCCGGCAAGGCTCTCCAGCACGAGTGCGCGTCGCCGCTGCATCGAGATGCTTGAGCCGTGGATAGGCAGGTATCGACCCTACTTTCGGCCGGGATTCGACGAGGGCTTCCTCGCAAGCGCGGGTGCCCGCGGTTCCGCCGAATGTGCCGATGACGGAGCAG
Organism: Phycisphaerales bacterium; assembly: GCA_044234825.1. Classification (GTDB taxonomy): domain Bacteria; phylum Planctomycetota; class Phycisphaerae; order Phycisphaerales; family SM1A02; genus ZLKRG44. The sequence goes on along the minus strand of JBIIIL010000146.1, from coordinate 1,684 downwards.
CACAGCCATGAACCCCATCAGTGCCATCGTCGTGACCACGATTCACCCTCCGTCGAGGGCCGTGCGCGAGTTCGCGGCGATGCCGGACCATGCGCTCATCGTCGTCGGTGACCTCAAGACGCCGGCCGACTGGCACTGCGATGGTGCCCGCTTTGTTCCTGTGCATGCGCAGGAGCGCAGATTCGGCGCGCTCTCGTCCACGCTGCCGTTCAACCACTACGGCAGGAAGATGATCGGGTATCTCGAGGCCATCGCGCATGGTGCCGCGGTCATCGTCGATACCGATGACGACAACCTCCCGAAGGAGGGCTGGCGCTTTCCTGCATTTGACGGCGAGTTCGACACGCTGCGGGGCGGCCAGGGCTTCGTGAACGCCTATGCGATGTTCACCGATCAGCGGATATGGCCGCGCGGGCTGCCGCTAGACAGCATCCTCCGCGCCGGTCGCCCCGACGTGTCGGGACGCGGCGCGTGCCGTGTCGGCGTCTGGCAGGGGCTCGCGGATGGGGATCCGGACGTCGATGCGATCTACCGCCTCGTTGTGGGAGCGCCCTGCGTCTTCGGCCAGCGCGATCCGGTCGTGCTTGGCCCGGGCACGCTCTCCCCGTGGAACAGCCAGAACACTGCGATTCGCCGCGAACTCTTCCCGCTGCTGTACCTGCCTGTCACCGTCACGTTCCGGTTCACCGACATCCTGAGGGGTCTTGTCGCCCAGCCGATCATGGCGCTCGCCGGTTACCAGCTTGGATTCCTGTCTGCCACAGTCGTGCAGGAGCGCAATCCTCACGACTTCATGGCGGATTTCGAGTCCGAGGTTCCCATGTACACGCAGTGCCGCCGAGTGATCGAGCTGGTTGAGGCGAGCGTCTCGGCGAGCTGCTCACTGCCCAGAAACCTGGAAGCCGCGTATGAAGCGCTCGCGCAGCAGGGGATTGTTGCGCCACGCGAGCTCACGACTCTGCGCGCATGGCTCGACGAGCTGGGTGGGCTGGGCTGCGGAGGGGGCGGGTCACGCGGAGCCGCGAAGTAGCCTTGAGGCCCGTCATCAAGGCGAGAACTGCGCCCATGCCGACTGAAGCCCGAGTCCGCTTCTGCATCGTCACGGTTGGACGCACCGGCAGCACCCGGCTGCGCTACCTGCTGGATGCGCATCCGGAGGTGACCTGCCACGGCGAGCTGCTCGGCGAGAACCTCGCCAGCCTCGCGCAGCCAGGCACAGATGACCACCAGATGCTGCTCGACGAGCGCAACTCGGATCCGGCCGGATTCCTGGCACGGCACGCGTTCGCCCCATCAGGCGCTCGCGCCGTCGGGTTCAAGGTGCTCTATCGGCAGCTTGCGGAGGAGTGGCCAACGGCGTTTGCCGCGGTCCGCACCGATCGGGAGGTCCGCATCGTCCATCTCGTCCGGCGGAATCTGGTGAAGCGATTCCTCTCAGAGCACTTTGCGGGCGTCCTGCGCAAGCACAACTACTTCAATCATGAGGAGCCCCCGATGGTCAGGCCCGTGACGATCTCCATCACGCGCCTGCTTGCGGATCTTGAGAAGGTCCGCCAAATGGACCGCGCGCTGCAGGAGGCGTTCAGGGACCACCCCGTGCTCGAGATCGCGTACGAGGACTCCTGCATGGAGCGAGGCCCGGCACTTGGCGAGCTCCAGGACTTTCTGGGCGTCCCGAGGGCGG
>JBIIIL010000166.1:0-6057 GCA_044234825.1 Phycisphaerales bacterium | reverse complement strand
CCGACCCATGTGCATGGCCAGTGTGGCACCGCGTGCATGATCACGGTGTCGAAGCCTGGCCTGATGGCCCATGTGATGGCGCCCCATTGCCACATGAAGGGGCCTGGCAGCTTGTGCGTGGGGGCGAGCCTGAAACGCACGTGCGGGCCGAGCGCGGCAGGCTCGATCGAGTGCAGGTACTCGTGGTCATCGCCCACGAACGTGAAGTCGGCCACGCCGCTGCGCGCCAGGGCCTCGACCACGGCGCGCCGGTAGTGCGGGTAGAAGTGGTAGATGACGACGGCGTTCGGGCGCGCGCGCGTGCCAGATGCAGATGGTCCTGACGCGTGTCCGCTCATGCGCGAGCGCGTGTTGTACTGGAGGCAGGGGGCTCGCACCGGCCATCTCGTTCCGGCCGCGGGAGACCGCTTGACAACGGTACTGTGCTGCATATAGTAGCGCACCGATGACAGTACCACTGCCCGACAAGCTGCAGCGGGACCTGAGCGTCGGTACGGCATGGCTGGTCGTGCTCGCCACCATCGCAGGAGCCGCAGAGCCAATCCACGGATACGAGATCGGGCGCCAGCTCGCCAACGAGGCGCCCGAGGGGCTGTCCTTCAAGCAGGGCACCCTCTACCCGATGCTGCGGGCGATGGAGAGCGATGGGCTCGTGCGCAGCGCGCTCGTGCCATCCTCGGAGGGTCCGGCGCGCAAGTGCTTCACGCTGACTGCAGAGGGCCGGCGCGTGCTGAAGGCGTGGTCGGAGACGTGGCGCGAGACGAGCGCGTGGATCGACAGGGTGCTAGGAGGTACGCATGCGCGACGGTGACGAGATGCAGCGGGGCCAGCCGGATCCCCGCGAGGCGGTGCGGCGCTACATCGCACGGCTTGAGGTCGAGCTCTTGGGCTGCGACCCTGCGCTGCGCCACGACGCCATCATCGACGCGGACGAGCACCTGAGGACTGCGGTCGCAGGCGGGATGCCGGTGGAGCGCGCGATCGCGGACTTCGGCACGCCCGAGGAGGTCGCGCGCGCATACCTCTCACAGGACAGCGATGCGTACGGGTGGCGCACGGGGCCGCGAGCGCCTGCCGGTGCGGGTGATGCTGGCGCGGGCGTTCCCGGCGCCGGCGGATCAGCGCGGGGAGCCGCGGGTGCGACGGGCGCGACTGGCGGGGGAAGGGGGGATGCGCCTGCGCTGGTTGATTCCTTCGCCGACGGCCGGCGTCAGGCGCAGCCGCCGGGGCTCGCGTCTCGCATTCCAGTCCTTGGCATCTGGCTCGATCGGCGCGCGTGGGGCGCCCTCGTGTACTTCGGCGCCGTGGGCTTCGCGCTGTCGATCGCCTACTTCGTGTGGAGCGTGACGATCGGATCGCTCGTCGTCGGCCTCGCGCCGCTGGTGATCGGCATACCGCTGCTCGTGCTGCTGCTCGGATCCGCGCGCGCACTATGCCTTGTCGAGGGCAAGGTGGTGGAGACGCTCCTCGGCGTTCGGATGCCGCGACGGGTGCAGCCTGTCGAGGGTGCGGACGCCGTTGGATTCTGGCAGCGCATCCTGTGCTGGCTCCGCGATGTGCGCAGCTGGCTGTCGCTGGCGTACCTGTTCGGGAACTTCTTCGTGAGCATCTGTACGTTCACGCTGACGATCACGCTGTGCGCCGTATGCGTCGCGCTCGTGGCTGCCGGCGCCGCATCGCTCCTTGGCATGTCGCCGATCCTCATCGGCGATGGGTCTGAGCAGGTCACCGTCCACATGCTGTGGTGGAGGCTCGAGCCTGATGCGAGCGGCGCCGTGCACATTCCCCGCGCGGCCGCCATCCCGATGATCGCTGTCGGACTGGCCCTGGCCACCGCAACGCTCTGGCTGATGCGCGGGCTCGGCTGGATCTACGGGCACGTGGTGCAGGCCATCCAGGTGGCGCGGCCGCACGCCGCTGGCGCGCCGTCCCGCGGAGTCCAGCCAAGGGCCACGGCGCCTGCGGCAGGCTAATAGTGTACAAGAAGTAGTTTTTCACAATATCATCCCGTCGCAACGCTTGCGAAGGCAATCACCCATGATCACCATCAGGAACCTCGTCAAGATCCACCCCGGTCCGGTCTGCGCCCTTCGTGGCGTCGACATCGACATCCCGGAGGGCATGTTCGGCCTGCTCGGGCCCAATGGCGCCGGCAAGAGCACGTTCATGAGCATCGTGGCGGGTCTCGTCGAGCCGACCTCCGGCACGGTCGCTCTCGATGGCCATGACACGATCGCCGACCCCGGCTACATGCGCGAGCGGCTTGGTTACCTGCCGCAGGACTTCGGGTTCTACCCCGACCTCAGCGGGCGTGCCATGCTCGAGTTCATGCTGCGCATGAAGGGCATCACTGGTCCCCGTGGGCGCCGCGCCCTCGCGATGGAGCTGCTGGGCCGCGTCAACCTGTCCGCGGCGGCTGGCCGCAAGGTGGGCGGATACTCGGGCGGCATGCGGCAGCGGCTCGGCCTCGCCCAGGCGATCGCGGGCAACCCGCGGGTGCTGATCGTTGACGAGCCGACCGCAGGCCTCGATCCGGAGGAGCGCCAGCGCTTCTATAGGCTGCTCGCCGAGATGAGCGCCGGACGGATCGTGCTGCTCTCCACGCACATCGTGGAGGATGTGGCAACACTCTGTCCGCAGCTGGCCGTCATCAGGTCGGGCGAGCTCGTGGCGCACACGACGCCTGAGGCCGCATGCGGCGCCGTGGATGGGCTGATCTGGGAGGGATTCGTCGACGACGCCGCGCTGCCGGATTTCGCGCGTCACCACCGCGTGATCAGCGCGGTGCTTGCCGGGGGTCGCACCAACCGCGTGCGCGTCTTCGTGGGCGCGGGCAAGGCGCCGCCTGATCTCTTCTCGCGAAGCGTCGGCACGCTTGAGGACGCCTACCTCGTGCTGATGCGGTGCTCCGAGGATGAGGTGCCGCCAGCGCTGGCGCGATCGGTGCCTGAATCGGCGGCGGGGGCGGCAGGAACGCCCCCGGTTCCGAGAGCCGGCGACGCTGCCGCAGCGGCCGGGGGTGCTCGGTGATCTCGAGGCTCCTCGCCTATCCGCGCCTCGACGTCGTGACGTCTTGGCGCCGCCCGATGAACATCGTCATGCTGGTGGTGTTCGGCTTCATGTCGATCGGCCTCTACTCGGGCAACGTGTCGGTCAACGCCGGAAGCGCGGACACGGGCGGCGTGAAGGTGGCCATCAACAGCGCCTTCAACGTGGCCTTCGTGGATGTGGTGGTGTGCTCGCTGATTCTCCCGTTCTTCGTGGCGGTGGCATGCGGGATGCCGGTGCTCACGGATGCCGACCGGCGCGTGATGCCGCTCGTCAGCTCGACGCCGCTGACGCACATGCAGTACGCGGCATCCCGGTTCGCGGGGTCGTTGATGGTGCTGGCGCTCGTACTCGCTCTCTGGATGCTCATCCAGATGGGCATCCTGGAGCTCGCGCCAATTGACGAGAACGAGCGCACCCGTGTCGCATTCTCGCTTTGGGCCCATGTGGGCCCGCTGCTGATGATCGTGCTGCCGATGGTCGCATTTGTCGGTGGCGCGTCCATGTGGCTTGGCGCATTCACGCGCCAGCCTGTGCTGGTGTTCGCGCTGCCTGTGGTCATCCTGGTCACGGGCATCTTCTTCGTGTGGAACTTCAATCCCGAGTGGCTGCCCCGATGGGTCGACCTTGCGATGCAGGCAGCTGATCCGACCGGCTTCCGGTGGTTCTTCCGGACCTACGTTGAGGAGGACCGAGGCGTCGCCTTCTACAACAGCGCGCCGCTTTCGCTCGATGCCCCGTTCGCGACGAGCCGGATCGCGATCATGGCAGCGGGCCTGCTCCTCGTGTGGCTGACGGGACGGCGACTGGCGTGGAATGCGCGCAGTGACCGGCGCGTCGGGGATACGCGGTCACTGGTGAGCGCTGCACGCCAGTCGGAGCGTGCCGTCGTGGCGCAGCATGCGGCCATCGCGGCGCGTGGTGCGGCGCCTGAGTGCGTCACGTCGAGGCCTGGCTTCATCGGCACGTCGTGGGGCATCCTTGGCATCGAGCTGTGGGCGCTCGTGCGCTCTCCAGGCGTGTGGCTGTTCGGTCCGCTCATCCTGCTGCAGACAAGCGCAAGCGCGGCATTCGCGCTGGGTCCGCTCGGCACCTGGCTGCTGGTCAGCTCGGGAGCCGCGGCGGCCGAGTCCTTCAACACGCTCACGCTGCTCCTGTGCCTGCTCACGCTCTTCTACACCGTGGAGAGCCTTGTGCGCGAGGAGCGCTGCGGCTTCGCTGGGATCTTCCGGTCGACCCCGATCCCGACCGGTGCGGTGCTGGCGGGCAAGGTGCTCGCCAACGCGGCGCTCGCGGTGGTGATCATCGGGTGCGCGGCGCTCGCCGTGACCGTCGTTCTGGTGATTCAGTTCTTCCAGACGGGCATCATGATGCCGCTGGAGCTTCCCACGATGCTGATGATCCTCGGCGTGCTGCTGGCGCCGACCCTCATCGTGTGGTGCGCCTTCGTCGCGCTGCTGTACGCGCTGCTGCGCAACCGGTTCGTCGTGTACGGAGTTGCGCTCGCGGCGCTGATCGGCACCGGGCTGGCGACGCAGTTCGGCTACTTGAACTGGCTGACCGCGTGGCACATGTGGGGTGCCGTGAGGTGGAGCGAGCTCGACCGGCTGGCGTTCATGTGGCACGCGATGGTCGCCAACCGCGTCGTGGTGCTGCTGCTTGCGGCGTTGCTCGTGGTGCTCACCCTGCAGTTCTGGCCGCGGCGCACGCCTGACCTTCGCGCCGTCGCCGACCGGTTCAGGCCGAGGCCGCTGCTGCGGGCCGCGGTTGTGCCGCTGCTTGCCGCCATTCCCGTGGTGGCGGTCGGCATCTACATGGCGGTGCAGATCCGCACTGGCTACCAGGGCAAGCCCGCGGAGAGCGCGCAGAAGGCCTACTGGACCCGGAACTCGCGTACCTGGGAGGAGGCGCCGCTGCCTGCGCTTGACCGGGTGGACGGCGAGGTCAAGCTCTTCCCGGATTCGCGCGAGCTCGAGGTGATGGCCACGATGGTCATCAGGAATCCGCACCAGAGGCCGATGGCGGAGGTGCCGATCACCGTCGGGCTCCACTTCGAGTCGTCCGACTGGACCGTCGACGGCGTGGCGACTGACCCGACCCGCAAGGACCAGCCGCCGCCGTGCATCGAGGACCGGAGCGGCCTTCACGTCATTACGCCGAAGGTGCCGCTCGGGACGGACCGGACGGTCACCATCTCCTTCCGCCTCAAGGGCGCGTTCCCGCCAGGATGGTCGCGCTTCGGGGCGGGCACGGGGGAGTTCCTCCTGCCGTCCGGCGTGGTGCTCACGAGCTTCTCGCCGAGCTTCCTGCCGGTCGTGGGCTACCTCGATGGCGTCGGCGTCAACGACAGGAACCAGCGTGATGCGCGGGAGTATCCGATCGACCACTGGAAGTCGCGCGTCGATCCGGCATTTGGGCCGGCATGGCCGACGCACGTGCGCCTGGCCGTCGAGGCGCCGGAGGCCTGGACAGTCAACGTGGTCGGCGTGGAGCGCGATGCATCGGTCAGCGATGGCAGGCGCCGCACCATCTGGGAGACCGAGCATCCGGTGCGGTTCTTCAACATCGTCGGCGGACCGCTCGAGGCCGCCAAGGGCGAGTCGACCACCATCTACCACTCCGCGCGGACGCCGCACAATGTCGCCACCATGGTCGATGCGCTTGACGACGTGCGCACGAGGTACTCGGAGTGGTTCGGCCCCTACCCATGGGAGAACCTGCGCGTGACGGAGTTCCCCGGGCTCGCCGGATATGCGCAGGGGTTCCCAGGCAACATCAGCTTCTCCGAGACGATCGGCTACCTGTCGCGTCCGGTCGAGGAGGGCGAGGAAGGCACCTTCGATGCCGCCTACTACATCGTGGCGCACGAGGGCGGTCACCAGTGGTGGGGCAACATCGTGATGCCCGGCAGGGGCCCCGGCGGCAACATCATCAGCGAAGGCCTCGCGGAGTTCAGCGCGATCATGCTGCTGCACCACGAGCGCGGCGCGGACCAGGCGACCGTGCTGC
>JBIIIL010000340.1:0-6716 GCA_044234825.1 Phycisphaerales bacterium | reverse complement strand
ATCTCTTACTGGAGACCCAAAGCAGATTCACAACCGGGGGGGGGAAGAAGAACAGGGGACCACTGCCACCACGTTGCCTCCCACCCCACCTCCAGCCGGGCTACCACCCTGCCACGACCACAGCTCCCTCGCTACCCACGCCCGCCCTCCGGTGGGGTGGCCCACCCGCCCTGCACTCCTGCAGATCACACCCCACACACCCGGGCTGGTCCCTGCAGATCCCGCGTCATCCGCTGAGGTCCCGTTTTGGGGTCGCGTGATCTGGTGGTGTCCCCCACGCGAGGCGCAGCCGCTTCCCCCCTATAGGGGGTCGCTCTGCTCCCCTGGGGCTGCCGCTGGGGCCCTGGGGGCTGCCCTGGTGGGCCGGCTGCTGCTGCGCTGCACCCTGGGGCCTGCCCGGCCAGTGCTGGCGGGCCACTGCTGCGGATGCGTGATCCGCTGCGCTGGGCTGGTGGGGTGAGGGCGGGCAGCTGGGGCAACTGGAGCGGACCCGCTGGCCTGCCACTGCTAGGGGATAGTTCAATTGTTAAGAATTGTTACAGGTAGGTACGCCCCACCCTCACACCCGACACAACCACGCACCACACCGGCCACACTGGTGACATCTGCAGCAATGCAGACCACCACCACCGAACCTCGACAACCGATGACCACGACGACCACGCCGGCGCCCGCTTGGGACGCTGGCGAGACCATGCAGCGGCTGGCGTTCTGCCTGGATGCTGCAGCCGCTGCCGGTGCGCTCAACCGCTCGGCAGCGTCAGCGCTGGAGCTGCACTGGCTTGGCCGCTTGTGCCGGGCACAGCAGCTGCTCGACATGCACAGCCACTGCAGCGCCGCTACCTGCGGCGTGATGCTGGCGGACTGGGCGGGAGCAGCGGCGTGACCCGCACGACTGCCGCGGCCCTGGTGCTGGCGGCGCTGGGCATGGCAGCCGCCGCCCTGGTGCCACCGGTGCCAGAGCTGCCCGGGACGGCCCGGCCAGCAACGCCGCACCACTGGCAGCACGCCAGCCACTGACGACAGCCCGGAGGGGGCCCGGTGCTCCCTCCCTGCTGCCCTCAGCAGCACACCACCGCCACCACCGCCGTCTGATGACAACGACACTCACCGCCCTGGTGCTCGCCCTGCTCCTGCTGCCCCTGATCGTTCTGTTCTGGGCCACCGAGAGCCGGCAGCAACGGGCCCGCCGCTGGCGCTCCTACGGGATGACTCAGCAGGCGATCGCCGACCGGCTGGGCTGCAGCCGGACCACAGCCCGCCGACTGCTCGCCGCGGCCTGATGAAACAGCACCGATACCACCAGGGGGCCCTAGCGGTCCCCGCCGCACAACCCCGCGACTACAGCCCGCCAGAGCTTGAGCTGGCCGGCCCTCAGCAGGGCTGGCTGGCCCTTGACGGTGGGGCCCTGGGTCCGCTGTTCAACGACCACACCACCACCACCACCCCCCAATGACCAAGACCGCAACCAAGACCAAACCCAAGTCCCGCAAGTACGACGGGCCCAGCTCTGAGGAGCTGCTAACCGCTGATCTGGTGGCCCTGATGGAGTCCAGCGAGCTGCCGCCATGGCGCCGCGAGTGGGCCGGCCACCAGGGCGAGCACCGCAACCTCTTGAGCGGGCACGCCTACCGCGGCTCTAATCCAATCTTGCTGGAGCTCGGCTCCATGCTCAGGGGGCACACGCTGCCCCTATGGGTCGGCGGCGCCGAAGCCAAGGCCCGCGGCTGGTGGCCCCGCAAAGGGTCCAAGGCCTGCCGCATCGTGCGGCCTCAGCTGAACAAGCGCGAGCAGACCGACGCCAACGGCCAGCCCGTCACCGGGCCGGATGGCTCCCAGTTGGTCGCCGCCTGGGTGAGCTTTAAGCCGGTCGCCGTGTTCAATGCAGCCGATCTGCAGGGGCACGACGAGGAGACCGCCGCGGCCTTGGCTGCAGCGATCGCCGAAGCGATCGGGCAAGGCGAAGCGAAGCCCGCCGCGGCCCGGCTTGAGGCTGCCGAAGCAGTCCTAGAGGCCTGGCCCGTGGACACACGCTGGGGCGGCGCCCGTGCTTGCTACAGCCCTGATCTCGATCAGATCAGCATGCCGGCCGCCGAGGCCTTCACCACCCGGGAGGCAATGGCGGCGACGTGGGCCCACGAGCAGAGCCACAGCACCGGCCATAAGGACCGGCTTGCCCGGGCCATGGGGGGATCGTTCGGCAGCGAGTCCTACGCCCGTGAGGAGCTGGTGGCCGAGCTGTCAGCGGTGCTGATCTGCTACCGGCTGCAGATCGGCTGCCAGCTCGAGAACCATGCCGCCTATCTCCAGCACTGGGCCCAGATGCTGAAGGACGGCGGGCCTCAGGTCCTGTTCCAGGTGCTCAGCGATGCCCGAAAGGCTGCCGATCTGATCGCCCCCGAAGCGATCGAGGACTGATCCCATCCCGGAGGGCTGCGGCCCTCCCTGCTGGGTTCACCAGCACACCACCACAACCACACCCCGAGCCATGCTCACCATCAACACCACAGAGGCGGCCCTGCTGGCTGCCCTGCTCCGTCCAAGGGTCACAGCGCTTGCCGATTTGCTCGCTGTCCAGATCCAATGCCTGCCCCCTGGTGACTCCAGCTGGGCGGACACCGAGGACCAGCTAGAGACCGCCCGGGCCGCCCTCTCCAAGGTGGAGGCGATCCGATGAGGCGCCTACTGCGATTCGTCACGCCGCTGCGCGTGCCGCTGTTGTTCGTGGTCATCCTCGCCGGCTGGCCCCTGGTGCTGCCCCTGGCCTGGCTCGCCCTGCTGGGCTTCTGTGCGGTCGGGCTGATCAGGGGGAAGCGGCGATGACCGCCACCCCTGCAGACGTGGCAGCCATGCTGCGCGGCATCCGGGCCCATCACCAAGGCGTCAGCGCCGGTGCAGTTGAGACGCTTTTGCACATCGCAACAGGCGCAGACTGCAGCGCTGAGCTATGTCGGCGCATGGGCGTGGCCCGCCAGACCGTCAACCGACACCTGGCCTACCTCGTCGGCCGTGGCCGGATCGGGACCAAGCACATCAAGTCCCGGATGGGGCTGGTGCAGCGGTCGAAACACCCGGACCGGACCGGGTTTCGGCTGGAACTGACCCCAGACGGGAAAGAACTGATTACCAGTACATTTGGACTATTTGAGACATGAGAGTGCGCCTGCTCGCCACCGTGGCGCTCCCTATCACAGGGCGCTGGCTTGAGTGGTCGCTGTGGCTAGAACGCCACGGCGGCCGTTGTCGGCTTGCTTTGCAGCGGTGCCAAACTCCAGGGAATAGGTGTCACCTAGGACCATGGATCTCGCTTCACTGGCCCTGGCTTTAGGCACTTTTGCCACCCAGGACCCCACTCGTTTTCCGCTGCACCATGCACGCCTGTTTCTTGAGGTTGCCCTCAATGAGCCGGCCACCTTCGAGCACCTGGAGCAGGCCCTCAACCTGACCAACTCCAGCGTGTCCCGATCGGTCGCCGCCCTCAGCGATCGCAACCGCCACGGCGACCGGGGCTATCGGCTGCTCACCGTGGAACGCGACCCCGAGGAGGGGCGCCGCTTCCTGGTTCGACTGAGCCCCAAAGGCCGCCAGCTGCTCAAGCAGTTGGAGCGGATCTAAGCACCACCACCACCTGAACCACCATGACCGGATCAGTTCGCCGCACGGCGGACGGCTGGATCGCCGATGTCACCATCGGCGGCACCCGCCGCACTGCCAAGCGCAAGACCAAGACCGAGGCCATCGAGGCCAAGCGCCAGCTCCTGGAGCTCCTGGTAGCCCGTGGCACGGGTGAACCCCAGGGCATCACCATCACCGACGCCCGGTCCCTCTCGCTGCGGATCCGCTGGGCTGGCAAGGCCTTCGAGCGGACCGCTGCCATCTACAGCCAGGCCGCCGTGGATCACTTCGGCCCGCTCACCCAGCTGGGGGGCATCACCGCCCCGGCCGTGGAGGAGTGGCGGCAGCTGCTGCTACGCGGCGGCAACCGCCCCGGCACCGTCAACGCCAAGGTGTCCTGCCTGCGGGCCATGTTCAGCGATGCCGTGCTGCATGGGCACCTGGCCGCCATCCCGCCGCTGCCCCGGCAGCTCACCAACCGCAACACCAAGGACCGCATCTTCTCGGATGCTGAGATGGGAGCGTTCTGCGATCGGTTCCATGCCGCAGGCCAACCCGCCGCGGCCGACCTTTTCGTGTTCCTGCTGGAGACCTGCTGCAGGTGGGGCGAAGCCGAACGGCTGCGTGGGGCTGATGTGGATGTGGATCGGGCCCGCGTCACCTTCTGGGAGACCAAGGCCAACCGCGCCCGCAGCGTGCCGCTCACCCGCCGGGCCCTCGATGCCCTGCTGCCCCACCTGCCGGCCGTGCCGGGCCATCGGGTCTACCCCTACAGCTACCGGCAATTCAAGTGGTTGTTTGAGTGCGCCAAGGAGGGCCTGGGCATCACCGACCCGGCCCTCACGATCCACTGCACCCGCCACACCTGCGCGAGCAAGCTGGCGACCAAGGGGATCCCGCTCCACCAGCTGATGGCCTTCGGCGGCTGGACCTCCCTCCAGAGCGTGCAGCGCTACCTCCACCTCCACACCGATGCCCTGGCGTCCTGCGTGGCAGCGCTTGAGGGCTGAGGAGTCCGCGTAACCTGCGGTGGCCGGGTCGGCGCGGATACAACACCCGCGAGGGAAAGAAGCGCAGGGGTGGGCGGCTTCGTAGGGGCTGCCCTGAAACCCCACTGGAGGCCCGGCTTTAACTTTTACAACAGCGCAGCTTGGACGGGGCTATGCTCTCAGCACTCGTTGGCAGCAGCGAGTTTCCTACGAATTGAATCCTATGAAGAGCCCTTCGCTCGTGACCCGTTCTTGGAACGGGCACGCCATTCAGCGCCGCCGCGCCGATGGCTACGTCAACGCCACGGCCATGTGCCAAGTGGCCGGAAGGCGTTGGCACCATTACGCCATCAACCTGCGGTCTACTGAGTACATCAAGGCCCTGGAGGGGTCGGCCGGGATTCCGGCTGACCTCCTCGCCCAGACCGTGGTGACTGGGCCGAACGACCGCCGCGGCACCTGGGTGCATCCCCGCCTGGCGGTGGACCTGGCCCGCTGGATCTCCCCAGAGTTCGCCGTCTGGATGGATGGCTGGATGCTGGAGGAGCTGGAGGCGAAGGCCAAGAAAGCCAAGGGGCTGGCCCGGAATTCCATCACCAATGAAGACCTTGGCCTTCTGCTTGGGCTGCTGGCCTCCGAGGTCAGCGAAGCGACGAAAACAGCCGCTGCCATGCTTTCGCTCCCCAGCGCCATATCAATCCACAAGGCCAAGTGCTGCATCGACGATGCGGCTCACAGGCTGGCGTTGCTTTCAAGGCTGATGCCTGGACTGCAGCACGAAAAAGAGGCCTGACTGTGGATGCGTCCACCGGATCACGGAAGGATGCAAACTGGGTGCGGTTGGATGCCGAAATCGGCACCCGCCGCACCCTTCTCATTTCCCGAGAAGCCTTGCCACAACTGGCCGGGGGTCTAGCTATCTGGTGAAAGCAGCGGACTCATAATCCGTTTTCCAGTTCTGCATCCCTGCAGATGTCTGGCCTGAACTGCAGCCAGGGGCCCACTGATCAACTCTGCGGGGGTGGGGTGTAATAAGTGCATCCCGCTACAGATGCTGCACCTTGTCTGCATCCGGCAATTCCTACACACCCTCGGAGGACCGTCAGCGGCACCTGGAAGCGGCAGCCCAGGAGGCCGCCATCAACCGCTCACGGATCGCCCGGGCCAAGCTCAAACAGCAGGAGAAGGAGAGCGCCACCGAGTACGGGCGGGCCCTGTTCCAGGCCCACGGCGAGCGTGTGGCGCTGGCGCTGGAGCACAAGCTGGGCAAGGCGCTGAACCGCGACGAGGTAGCCGGCCCGTATCACGCCGGCATGTGGCTCCTGTTCCAGCTGGGAGAGAAGGGGCCCCGCTCCATCGCTGCGGTCGCCCTGGGGGTGGTGCTCGATCGGATCAGCAAGCCCACCAGCCACCGGGCCATGGCATCTGCCATCGGCGCAGCGATCGAGGTAGAGATCAGGGCGCTCCCGATCGAGGACCGCGGCCAGGACCTGCTCCGCATCGCCCGGCGCCGCCACGGCAAGGGGCTGACATCGAAGGCGCGGCTGGAGCAGCTCCGCATCCAGCTGGAGCCCTGGTGTGCCGCCGATCGCTTCCAGGTGGGTGCCTTCCTGCTGGAGATCATCACCACCGAAACCGAGCTACTGCGAACGACGAACCAGCCAGGGCGCCGCGGCCTGCAGCTTGAGCCGGCGCCCGTGGTGGCCGAGATCATTGCCGCCCACCCGCCGACACCCGCCCGGGCCCGCAGGCTGCCGATGCTCACCCCACCCAGGCCCTGGCAGGGGATGACGGGCGGCGGGCACCTGAGCAACACCGAGCTGCTGGTGCGCAGCCGCAAGGGGCATCCGATCGACTACTTGACCACCCAGGCCCTGCAGCCGGCGCTGAAGGTGGTGAACACCCTCCAGGGCCAGGGGCTGATGCTGGATCCGTGGATGGTGGGGAACCAGCGGATTGCCTGGGATGCCAACCTGCGCGGCCTGTTCCCGCTGCTGCGCGATCCGGCCGAGGCCCCGCCCAAGCCGGTTGAGCTGGTGGGCAGGGAGGCCATGGCCCGCTGGCATCGGCAGGAACAGGCCTTTCACCGCGACCGGATCGAGGGCCGGGAAG
>JBIIIL010000145.1:0-6739 GCA_044234825.1 Phycisphaerales bacterium | reverse complement strand
GGGCAAGGAGTACGCGACGCCCGAGGACTACATCCGCGACTCCATCTACAACCCAGGCAAGCACCTGGTGGGCGGCTACGGCAACGTGATGCCCACCTTCAAGGGACAGCTGAACGACCGCATGACCGACGCGGTGATCGGCATGCTCAAGAGGCTCGACGAGTTCGATTCCAAGGGGCAGTGGACGAAGGCCGCCGCCCCCGCGGCGAAGTGACGCAGGAAGGATTGCACCCATGACCACCATCGGCATCCGAGATCCCCACACCATCGCCCCCGCGGCGGAGGACAACTACATCACGCACTCGAGGGGGTTCCTCTCGTGGATCGTGACCCTTGACCACAAGCGCATCGGCGTGATGTACATGGTCGCCGTGCTGCTGTCGTTCCTGCTCGGCGGCATCTTCGCGCTGCTGCTGCGCACCGAGCTCCTGACGCCCGGCCGCACGTTCGTCGACGCGAACACGTACAACCAGTTCTTCACCCTGCACGGCGCGATCATGGTGTTCCTCGTGATCATCCCGAGCATCCCGGCCGCGCTGGGCAACTTCGTGCTGCCGATCATGCTCGGCGCGAAGGACGTGGCCTTCCCGCGCCTGAACCTCTTCAGCTTCTACCTGTGGCTGCTCGGCGCGGGCTGCACGCTGCTGTCGCTGGCCATGGGCGGATTCGACACCGGCTGGACGTTCTACACGCCGTACTCCACGACGACCACGACCGGCGGCGTCATCCCCGTCATCGTCGGCGTGTTCATCCTCGGCTTCTCCTCGATCTTCACGGGCATGAACTTCATCGTGACGATCCACGCGCTCCGGCCGAAGGGCATGACGTGGTTCCGCATGCCGCTCTTCCTGTGGGCCCTCTACTCGACGGCGATCATCCAGGTGCTGGCGACGCCGGTGCTGGCCATCACGCTCGGCCTGCTCGTGGTCGAGCGCGTGCTCAACGTGGGCATCTTCAACCCCTCGATGGGCGGCGACCCGGTGCTCTACCAGCACTTCTTCTGGTTCTACAGCCACCCGGCCGTCTACATCATGATCGTGCCGGCCATGGGCATCGTGAGCGAGCTCATCGCCGTCCACTCGCACCGCCACATCTTCGGATACCGCTTCATCGCCTTCAGCTCCATCGCCATCGCGATGTTCAGCTTCCTGGTGTGGGGCCACCACATGTTCACGTCGGGCCAGAGCGCGCTCATGAACACCATCTTCAGCGCGATCTCCTTCAGCGTGGCGATCCCCTCCGCCGTGAAGGTCTTCAACTGGCTGGCGACCCTGTACAAGGGCTCCATCAGCCTCAACACGCCGATGCTCTACGCGCTGAGCTTCCTCGTGCTGTTCACCATCGGCGGCCTCACCGGCCTGCACCTGGCCACCCTGAGCACCGACGTGCACCTGCACGACACGTACTTCGTCGTGGCGCACTTCCACTACGTGATGATGGGTTCGGCCCTCATCGCGATGATCGGCGGCCTGCACCACTGGTGGCCCAAGATGACCGGGCGCATGTACAGCGAGAAGCTCGGCATGACCGCCTGCACGATCGTGTTCATCGGGTTCAACCTGACGTTCTTCACGCAGTTCATGCTCGGCAGCCACGGCATGCCGCGGCGGTACTACGACTACCAGCCGGAGTTCCAGATCTACCACGTGATCTCGACGATCGGCTCGTACGTCATGGCCGTCGGGTTCCTCATGACGGCCGGCTACCTGATCCAGAGCCTCATCTCCGGCGAGCGGGCGCCCGCCAACCCCTGGGGCGGCCGCAGCCTCGAGTGGCAGTGCGCGTCGCCGCCGCCGCACGACAACTTCAAGGAGCAGCCGCGCGTGGGCGACTGCTACGACTTCTCGATCGTCCGCTGGGACGAGTCGCAGAAGGGCTACGTGGTCGACCGAAGCCTCGACCCCGAGCTTGAGGAACCCGCGCCCCACACCGCAAAGGCCTGACCCTTGACGCAGATCTCCGCACACTCGTCACAGCAGCACGGCGCGCACGGCGACCACGCCCACGGCGGTCACGACGACCACCACGGGCACTCGCAGTACCCGTTCCTCGCGCACCACTTCGCCACGCCTGCGCAGCAGTTCGACAGCGGCAAGCTCGGCATGTGGCTGTTCCTGGCCACCGAAGTCCTGTTCTTCGGCGCGCTCTTCGTCGCGTACGCAGTGCTGCGCGCGCGGTCACCCGAGGTCTTCAGCTTCGCGAGCCACTACCTCGACACGATGCTGGGCGGCCTCAACACGTGCGTGCTGATCCTGTCGAGCCTCACGATGGCGCTTGGCGTGTACTTCGCGCAGCGCGGCAGGAAGACGGCGCTGGTCGTGTGCCTGTGGCTCACGATGGCCGGCGCGGCGGGCTTCCTCGTCATCAAGTACTTCGAGTACGAGCACAAGATCCACGCCAACCTCGTGTGGGGTCCCCGGTTCTACATCCCGCCGGCGGACGCCGCGGGCTCCGAGGAGGCGATCCTGCTGTCGAAGGCGCCGGAGCCGGCGCCTGCCGCCGTGCCCGCGCCCGCGAACGCGGCCGCCCCGGCGGTGCCGATGATCGGCACCCGCCCTGCGGCGGACGCCTCGGCGATCGCGCCTGCGTCTGCAGGGCCTTCGGGGCTCAAGATGGCCGCCGTCGATCCCGCGCTGGCGACGCCATCGGTGCCGCCCGGCACGGAGTCGGAGAGCCTTCACCTCGAGGATGCCTCGATGCCGCCCGGCGTGCACCAGTTCTTCGCCATCTACTACGCGATGACGGGCCTGCACGGCGTGCACGTCGTCATCGGCATGGTGGTGATCGGATGGCTGATCATCCGCGCCTCGCGCGGCGAGTTCACGTCCAGCTACTACACGCCGGTCGACCTCGGCGGCCTCTACTGGCACATCGTCGACCTCGTGTGGATCTTCCTGTTCCCGCTCTTCTACCTGATTCACTGAACTGCGGCACCAACCCACCATGGCACACAACGCTCACTCCACTGCAGGTCACGGCAGCCACGATGGCCATCCGCTCGTCGGCCACCTCGTGCCCGTCTCCACGCTCGTGACCACGGCGCTGGCGCTGCTGGTCCTCACGGTGATCACCGTGGCCGTGCGCTACATCGACGTGGGCGAGTTCAACATCTGGATCGCCATCGGCATCGCGGTGGTGAAGGCCACCCTTGTGGCGCTGTTCTTCATGCACCTGCGGTGGGACCGCCCGTTCAACGTGCTCATCTTCGTCGGCTGCATCGCGTTTGTGGTCCTGATGATGGCGTTCTGCATCATGGACACGTCGGAGTACCGGAAGGACATGTACACCGGCAACCCATCGGCGGCGCAGGAGACGCTGGAGAAGTACGCGCCCGGCGCGCCTGTCGCGCGCTTCAAGTCCAACGGCTGACCCGTCGGCGGCGCCCGCTCCAATGCGGGTACGCGGGCGCCGGCATCATGACGGAGGCGCTCGATCCGCCATGCCCCTCACCGCGGACTGGATTTCAGGCAGGGATCCGTTCTCCGACGACTCGGCGCGCGCGCGCGCGGCGCGGGCGGGGATGTGGCTGTTCATCCTGGTGGTCGCCATCGTCTTCGTGTCGATGCTCCTGGGGTACCTCGTGGTCCGGATCGACCCTGATCCCGATGTGCCATGGAAGGGCTCGCGCACGCCGGGGCTTCCGCTGGCGCTCCTCGTGAGCACGGTGGCCCTGATTGCCTCGAGCGTCACGCACCACCGCGCGCTCGCCGCGGCTCGTGCGACCGGAGGCGTTGCCGTGTGGCGATGGATGGCGGTGACGTGCGGGCTCGCGGCCATCTTCCTGGTGACGCAGGGCCTGGCGTGGGTCCAGATGTGGCAGGGGCTCCCGGTGGCGCCGCCCGACCTGCCCCCCGAACCAGGCGACCCGCTCCTTCCCGACCTCTTCAGCTGGACGTTCTTCGTGCTCACGGGGCTGCATGCGGCGCACGTGGTCGGCGGTTGCGTGGGCCTGGGGCTGGTCACCGCGCACGCGCACGCCAGCCGCTACGGTCCCGGCCGCTCGAACGGCGTGCTGCTGAGCGCCATGTACTGGCACTCCCTCGACGCGATCTGGATCGTGACGTACCTGACGCTCTGGCTCGGCGCGCGCTAGCCCCTCACGGCGCGGCGGGTGCAGACGCTGCGCTGGGCGCAGGATGGAACGCATCCCAGGCGAACCACCGGCAGGGGACCACGACCGGATTCGGGGGCGGCGACACGACGACGGCACCCTGCTCGGGCACGCCGCGCCAGGTGATCGGCGCGCCAAACCCCGATGTCTCGGCGAGTCCGGTCGGCGGAAGGCACAGCCGGACGATCTCCGGAAGCGGCACCACCACCCAGTCCTCGGCCCGCCGCACCGCCATCACGTACGTCATCGGAGGGAGCACCTGGTCGAAGAGCGCGCCGGTGCGCACCGAGATGTCGCCGATGGGCTTCGTGCGCTCGCTCGGCGGCGGCTCGAGCGCGACCACGGGGAAGCTGACCCGGCCGTCGCGCCAGTAGCGCTCGTAGCTCGTGGACTTCATGCGCCGCTCGTCGCTCTCGGCAGGCATGACCACCTCGGTCTCGGGATGCGTCATGAGCCACGATCCCCAGTTGCTGACGCTGACGCCGGGGATCACCTCGAGCGGCGTGCCGGCCTGAGGTCCCGAGACCGCGCGGAACGCGAGCTGCGACCAGAGGCTCGGGACATGCCCGTCGCCGCCGCGGTCGTAGTAGAGCGTGTTGGAGTTGTAGAGCAGGCCGCTCACGCCAAGCGAGATCGTGCGGTCGCCGATGCGGCGGTCGAACACGACTGCGCTGTCGGTGAGCGGGCTGTAGGTCACGGCAACCGGGATTCCGGCGATCTCGTCGTTGCAGACCTCGTGCACGTTCATCAGCCTGAGCGGGTACGCGCGCGCCACACCGCCGAGGAACACGCCAATCACGCGGTCGCCGGTCACCACGTACTTGCCTCGGCGCTTTGCGTTGTGGGCGACCATCTCCGAGCCGCGCATCACGGCGGGCCCATCGAGCGGGGCGAGGAAGTCGCGCGGATTCCCGCTCGCCGCAAGGCCAGCGCGCGGAAGGATCAGTCCCGAAAGGTCGAATCCGTACGTTGCCGGATCGCGGCCATCGCCGACGGGCCGCACGCCGCTGAGCGGTCCGATGAGCGCGAACGCAAGCACCGCGAGCGTCGCGAGCGCAGCGCCCGCGACGACCCAGCCGCCCGCGCGCCAGGTCAGCCTGCGTCGCTCGTCCGTCCCGCTCATGGGCTGACGGCCTCACCCGTGCCGGCCTCAGGCTCCCCCGCAACGGTGGCGCCCGCGCGCACGGCGACGCGCGGATCGACGGGGCCGCGGTCAATCACCATGACGGTCAGGAGTATCGGCAGGTAGGCGATGCTGGCCAGAAACACTCGGCGCGCACCGGGCCGGTCGCGCCGCCGCCAGAATGCGGCGCCGAGGACACTCGCAGCCACGCCCAGGCAGACTGCGGTGCCTGCGTACCACCACCCCGCGGTGCCGGTGAGGGTGATCGCGAGCGACACCGGAACGAGCAGCAGCGAGGTCACGAGGACGGTCTGCCCGGTCGCGTCGCCGCGCGCGTCCACGACCGGCAGCATCGCGAAGCCCCCGCGCGCGTAGTCCTCACGGTAGAGCCACGCCAACGACATGAAGTGCGGCAGCTGCCAGACGAAGAGGAGCGCGCCGAGCGCCCAGGCACCGGGCCCGAGAGATCCCGAGGCCGCCGCCCATCCGAGCATCGGAGGCACGGCGCCGCACACTGCGCCCACGATGGTGTTCAGCGTGGTGCGCGGCTTGAGCGGCGTGTACACGAGCACGTACAGCAGGATGTTCGCGAGTCCCAGGGCAGCCGCCAGCGTGTTGGCGTGCACCGCGAGCACCGCAAACCCGCCGAATGCGCTCACCGTGCCCGAGACGAAGACCTGAAGGCTGCCCACACGGCCGCGGGGCAGGGGACGCGTGCGCGTCCGCTCCATGAGCGCATCACGGTGCCGCTCGACAAGCTGGTTCAGCATGCTCGCGCTTGCCGCGCACAGCGCCGTCCCGAGCATCGTCCACCCGAAGCGTGCCCAGTCTCCGCGCGCGGGGACTGCGCACGCATAGCCCACCGCAGCCGTTGCCAGGACCAGCGCATTGAGCCGCACCTTCGTGAGCTGCGCATAGGCGTCGATGATGCCGTCCCGCGCCTGCCGCGATCCCTCGCGCATGGCGGCATCTTCAGCAGGCTTTGAGGCAACATCCATCGCAGGGCGGTCCGAGTGGAGGCGTACTATAGGTCGACTATGCACGAATCACCGATCCATGCAGGTGTGCCGCGCACCGGCCTTGTGGGCGCGCTCGGCTTCGCCACTGCCGCATCCATGTGGGCGATCGCCTACTTCAGCCTGATGTCGCCCGGCCTCGTCGCGGGCGAGATCCTCTTCGGGATGCTCTTCCTCGCGGTTGGCGCCGGCGGATTCGTGGCAGCGCGGCTCCGCGCGGCGGGCGGGTCCGGCGTCAAGGCTGGGCTCATGGTGTCGCTCGTGGCGGCCACGGTCAACCTGCTGATCGTGGGCAGCCTGTTCGGCAAGGGCACCGACGGATCGATCCTCCGGCAGCTGGTCGTGTGGGTGGGCGGGCTGTATGCGGCGAGCGCGGCGTGCGGCATCATCGGCGGCGCGATCGGCGGGCGCGCATCCGCCGTGACGCTTCGCATGGCGCCCACGTCGCTGTGTGCGGCAGTGGCTGCGGCGACCGTCTTCCTGCTGCTG
>JBIIIL010000144.1:0-6783 GCA_044234825.1 Phycisphaerales bacterium | reverse complement strand
TGCCCGCTGGTCGCCAACGCATCACAGGCTGACATGGACAGTGACGGCTACGGCAACGCCTGCGACAGCGACCGCGACGGCGATGGCTACGGCGACACCTCCGGCATCGACGACTGTCCAGACAACCCGTCGCTGCGCTCGCCGGCGACCTGGTACCGCGACGCCGATGGCGACCAGTACGGCGACCCGGCAGATACCCAGTCCTCCTGCTCGCAGCCCACAGGATTCGTGGCGGTGGCAGGCGACCTCTGCCCGCAGCGCACGGCCCTCCAGGCCGCGGTCACCTACTACGTCGACGCTGACGGCGACCGCTACGGCAGCACCACGCCCGCGAGCCTCTGCGAGACATCGGCGCCCGATGGCTACTCGTCGCTCAGCACCGACTGCGACGACGCCAACCCCGCGATCCATACGGACATCCTCTACTTCGCCGATCAGGACCAGGACACCTACGGTGACTCCAGCCTCGCCACAAGCCGAAGCGTCTGCAGCACCGCGCCGCCCGCAGGCTTCGTCGCCAATAGCCTCGACAGCTGCCCGCTCGACGGCCTGAAGATTGACCCAGGATTCTGCGGATGCGGCCTGCCCGAGGCGAACGACGACGGCGACCTCTACGTCGACTGCGTCGACCTCACCCCGCCGCTCACGCTCGATGCCGGCAAGGGCATCTTCACTGGCGACGACGCGCAGCAGATCGTCATCGACGTCCAGCTCGGCCGTCAGCCGCAGGCGCAGCCGTCGATGGCCGCAAGCGTGGCCCTGCGCTATGACGCAAGCCGCCTCGCCTTCGTGTCCGTCACGGCTGGCCAGGCAGGCAACGCCGCGGGCATCTTCACCGAGGTGATTGGCCCGGCGCAGGGCGCTGGCACCGTCGTCTTCGGCGTCGGCAACTCGGGCGGACGCTCCAGCTCCGAACCCGCGACCGTGGCGCGCGTGACCTTCCGCGCCCTCAACAGCCAAGTCGAGATCTGCGATGAGCCCGGTGTCGTCGAGTTCGTCACCGACGGCGAGTCGCCCACACGGCTCGTCAGCGCATCGACGACGCCCATCATCCCGTCCACCGTCGATCTCGACGGGATCACGGTGTTCGCAGGCGATGCGCTCGTGGGAGTCCCCGAGGGAGACTCGTACGGCAGCGCTTCAGGCTGGCCGCGCGCTGCGGACGCTGGCGTCAGCGGATCCGTGTTCGCGGAGCCTTCGGTCACGGCGTTCAGCCCATGCGACAAGCTTGATCCGGCGGTGACGCTGCTCATCACCTATCCAGCGGGCCACTCGCCGGCGACGAGCACGACGTGGCCTGCGAACGACGTCTTCCCGGTCGGCACAACGACCGTCACATGGACCGCCGAGTTCGACCCGTCGGATCCCGACATGACCGTGTCCGCCACCCGAAGCTTCACGGTACTCAATCATGCGCTGATGAGCATCGACCTCTCGCTGCGCGGCGTGATGCCGGCGCACGTGCGGCCGATCGAGTACAGCATCGATGGCGGCGCATGGCAGGCGGTCGCCGTGCCTTTGGCTGCGTCCTCCGGCGCAACACCTGAGACCTACGCCGCGCGCGGATCCGTGTCGGTGCAGGTGCCCGTCGGCACCTCCGTAAGCGCATGCGTGCGCGTCCGCGACCCGATCCGATCCCTCGTGCTGGCGGTCAACCCGTCCGCCGGCAGCGGTGCCACGGTGTGGACGGTCAGCGCGGCGCTCAAGCAGGGCGACAGCAACCAGGACAACGTCGTCGACATCCTCGACTACGGCCTGTGGGCGCTCGACCGCGGCGCAAGCTCGACGAACGCTCGGAGCAACTTCAACGCCAACGGCATCGTCGACAGCGTCGACTTCGCCTTCATCGCCGAGAACTTCCTCGAGGAGGGCGATCAGGGCTGCAACGGCGCCGGCGGAAACCTCGCCGGATCCGGCGCACGCGATCGCATCAGCGTCGACGAGCTCCGCGCCATGGGTCACGCCGCGATGATCCCGCTCGACCTCAACAGCGACGGATGGCTCGACACCGAGGACATGGCGCTCTGGATGCAGGGCATCCGCCCGGCAGGTGATGCGGGCAGCGCAGGAGCAGCCGGCCGCTCGGCCGAGTGACCGTTGCGCCAAACGAACGCGGCTCGCCCCGTTACGGAGCGAGCCGCAGTTCTGTCCAGAGGTTGAACGGCCGTACGAGCGTCGAGCGCGTCAGCCTGTCGGATTGCTGCCGTCGGCCTTCGCGGTCCCGAGCCCGCCCATGCGCACGGTCTCCGGGCTGCCCGCGCTCTGCGCAGCCTCGCGCGCGCTCGCAGGCGCCGTCTTCACCGAAGCCGCGGCCTTCGCGGCACCCTTTGCGCCTGTCGCCTTCGCCTTCTCCGGAAGCGGGTACTGCGACGCGTACTCGGGCTTCAGGTAGAAGTAGTACATCGTGCCCTCGGAGTACTGGCCACCGGCCAGGATCTCCGCCGAAGGCCCGATGCCCATGAAGATGTCCGCACGGCCGGGTGCGCGGATCGCGCCGCCCGCATCCTGATCGAGCATGAATCGCCGGAAGGGGCGCTTCTTGCCGTCGAATCCCGCGGTCTGCGTGTCCACCATCACGAGCCCGCCCGCGGGATAGATCGACTTGTCGGTCGCGAGCGAGCTCTTCTCCGTCACGCGCGCGCCAAGGCAGCCGGCGGGCCAGTTGTTGCCGTCGTATGTCGAGAAGAAGATGAAGCGGTTGTTGCGGTTGATGAGGTCCTGGATCCTCGTCGGGTCGCTCTCCCACATCTTGCGCACGGCGCTCAGCGTGAGGTCCTCCTCCTTGATCAGGCCCTCCTTCACGAGGCTGTCGCCGAGGCCCACGTACTCGCCGTCCGTGGCGCCCGCGTAGCCGATGAACGCGGTCTTGCCGTCCGGAAGCGTGAGCTTCGCACTCCCATTGACCTGCACGATGTACGCGTCAAGCGGGGTCCTGAACCACGCGAGCTCGGTGCCCGCGAGCATGCCCGACTTCTCGATCTCGGCGCGCGATGGCCACTTTGAGAGCGAGCCGTCCGGCATGCGCCGGCCCATCGGCTCTCCAGTGTTGGGGTCCGTTGCGAGATCGGTGGGGCGCTTGTAGATGGGGTACTGGAACTCCGCCGTCTTCGTCAGGCTCGCCTTGAACTCGGGCGCGTAGTAGCCGGTGAAGAGCACGGTGCCGTTGCCGTTCCATCCCTTCGTCTGCCAGCAGTCGAACATCTGCTTCATCGCGCCGGTGAACGACGCGATGTCCTTCGAGTCGCCGAGCACCTGCTGGAACGCGACCACGCTCGAGCTCGCGACGTCCCACGTGCACACGTCGAACGAGGGGAAGCGGTTCTTGCTCGAGGGCGCCTGGAACCACGCGATGTCCTGCGCGATCGCCTGCGAGAGGAATGCGTCGCGCTGGCGCCACGCATCGGTCAGGTCGGGCCAGGCCTCGTCGGGACCGAGCTTGCGGAGGGCAGACTCACCAGGTCCGAGCGCACGACCGTAGTCCGGCGCCGGGGCTGCCGGCGGTGGGGCGGTCTCGCAGGCCTGGAGTAGGGTGACCGCGGCGAAGCCAGCGATCAGGGAGAAACGAAATCCATTCGGGTTGATGCATCCTTGCATGCGCAGGATGCTAACAACACATCCACAGTGCACTATCATCTTGCCATGCAGATCGACCTCCACCCACCCCTTCAACTCGCCTTCATCCAGGGCTGGGAGTGGATCATCCTCCTGGTGCTGGGATTGCTGATCTTCGGTCGGCGCCTGCCCGAGATCGGCCGGTCGATCGGCAAGACCATCGTGGAGTTCAAGAAGGGGATGAACGAGATGACCCCCGACCTGAACACCCCCGCACAGGGCACGGGTCAAGGCGCCCCCCATGCCGGTCAAACCCATGCCGGGCATGCCCATCAGCACGCTGCGCCCGGCACCTTGCCCCCTGGGCAGCCCCAGCATGGGATGCATGGTGCACAGGCTGGCGGGGCCATGCCCCAGCAGGGGACGGACCCCTACGCCAAGGGCAACTTCCCCAACACCTGACACTTGAGGCGATTGGACCGCGCGCGAGCGCATGAGGCGCCCCCTTTGGTGGCGCCTAGCGCGACCGGCTCGGCTGCCAGCCCGGAATCCTCTCAAACTCAAATGGCGGGGGCGCGCTGAAACTCTGCTCGCGCCCGTCGCTTTCGTAGCGCAGTCGCGCGAAGTCGGCCGGCCAAGGCCGGAACCGCTCCCACTCGACGGAACTTCCGCCCGGGCCACCATGGCGCCCAGCCGATACCCCGCCGAGCACGACCGCTGCGGTGGCCTTGCCCGGTGCCTCCTCCCGAAACTCCGCCTCGTCGGTCCGCAAGCGCCACTCGCCGGCGGCGGCGCCGCACAGCAGGGCCACCCCAAACACCACCGCGAACCGACCGGCGGTGGTCCAGCTCGGCACCCACGCGGTGGGCCGCACGAACGACGCGCCGCACTCGGCGCAGGGATCCATGCCTCCGCGACCGGCCCCAGGGCCGCCCACGCCTTGGCCACTGTCGCCGACCGCGCTCCCGTCGCCGCCCCCTAGGGGCTGATCCTCCCCAAGGGCCGGCGGCCTTGCCTCTGGGGCGGGCGGCCTCGCCTGTCCGCACGCGGGGCACTCGCCGCGCGCAAACCGCCGCCCGGCAACCGTCGCGCGCACCACCTCCTCGGCATCGAGCAGTGCCACCAAGGGCAGCAGGAAGATCGCGGCGCCAAGCGCCCCGGTCATGCCCAGCAGCACCGTACCCACACCGCTCCATCCGCCCGCAGTGCCGCGCGCGATCACGTACGCCATCGCCAGGTACGCCGCCCACACGACGCACATGCCCGCTCGCCACCACCAGCCCCAGGTGGCCAGTGGCGCCGACATCAGTAGTCGCGTCGCACAAAGATGCGCGTCGCGAGGCCCAGCACCGCGGCCTCGAACAGCAGGCTCGTGCCGACGATCCACCACACGCTGCGCGAGCGCTCCTCATCCTCGAGCGCCCTGCTGAAGTCGCCGCGCCGCACCTCGCGCGACACGAAGGCCCGGCGCGGTCCGCGCACCGGCTCGTCCTCGTCGGGGCGCGGCAGCGCCGCGGCCTCCACCAGCCAGCGCTCGGCAAGCGAAAGGGTCTCGGCCGTCTTGGGCAGCACGGTCATGGTGGTGTAGAACCACCAGTGCGCCTCATTCCACTTCTCCGCGGCGTCCGCCACCGCCACACGCCGCTCGCGAAGGCGCTCGAGCTCCGCGACATCCTCGTCCTCTTCGGCGCTTGCGCCCTCGGGCACGCTCTTCTCGAGGGCCTCGATGCGCTCGGTGACCTTCTGCAGCTCGAGCCCGGTGCCCACGCGGCCGAAGGTCGAGATCGACTCCGCACTATGGACCGCGAACACCAGGGCCCAGAACAGGAGCGTCACGATGAGGCTCGCCACAGTTGACCGCGTCAGCACGCCCACAAGCGCGCACACGCAGTACAGGTACGAGTAGAAGAGCACCGACAGCGGCACCGCCACGATCAGCGACCACTCCCACACGCCGCCGCGTACGCCGATCGCCACGACCGTCGCCAGCGCGAAGACGCTCACCTGCAGTGCCGTGAAGAGCAAGCCAGTCCCGACCTTGGTCAGGAACAGGCGGGTGCGGCTGATCGGCTTCGCGAGCATCATGTCCACCGACCCGGGCGACACGAGATCGGGAATGATCCCGGCAGTCGTCACGAGCGCAAGCAGCGTCGAAAGCAGCCCGATCCACCACTCGAGCCCCACACTGACGAAGAGCAGCTTGTAGAAGGTCTCGCGCGGGACAAGGCGCGAGTTGAAGACGGTGGAGTCGAAGGTCCACGTCAGGAACGTGACGCCCTGCTCGTTGATGCCCAGCGACGCGAACAGCGCAACCACCGCGCCCGAAAGCGCAATCGCCAGCCAGAAGAGCTTGCGTGCGTTGAGCTCGCGGTAGGCCGCGCCCAGGATCGCCAGCGTCTGCATCATCATGGCGCCGACTCCGATCCGCCGCTCTTGGGTCCGCCCGCCGCACCCGGCTTGAAGAACAGCCCGGTGCTCGGATCGCGCACCGCGCGCATGAACAGGTCCTCGAGCGATTCGCGCACCGCCTGCACCGTTGCGACGACACGGCCCTCCGAACGCAGCCGGTCGAGCAGCGGCTGCGCGCCGTGCACGTCCATCCCGAGGAAGGTCAGGCGCGTGCCTGGTCCGTCAATGCCGGTCGAGCGCAGCCCGCCTGCAGGCACTGCACTGACCTGGGCGACATCGGCCGCCCACGCCGGCGCATCGCCCTCGATCACGATCTCGTAGCGGCGGCTCGAGGCGGTCAGCTCGTCCATCGTGCCCTGCGCCGCCACCCGCCCCTGCACCATGATCGCGATACGGTCGCTCACCATCTCAAGCTCGCTGAGCAGGTGAGAGTTCAGGAACACCGTGCGGCCCTGCGCGCGCAGCTGCATCAGCACGTCGCGGATCTCTCGTCGGCCCACCGGATCCACGCCGTCGGTGGGCTCATCGAGCACCACGAGCTCGGGGTCATTCACCAGCGCCGCCGCAATCCCGGTGCGCTGCCGCATGCCCTTGCTGTAGGCGCCCACCGGGCGGTCCGCCCACGCCGACATGCCGACCACATCAAGCCAGTGCTTGGCGCGCTGCTTGCGTTCGCGCCGCGGCACAAGGCACATGGCGCCGCTGAACTCCACCACCTGCCGGCCAGTGAGGTACCCGGGGAACCGGTGGTTCTCCGGCAGGTAGCCAACTCGGGCCAGCGTGGCCTGGTCGCCGACCGGCCGCCCGAGCACTTCGCCCTCG
>JBIIIL010000143.1:0-6797 GCA_044234825.1 Phycisphaerales bacterium | reverse complement strand
GGACTCATCGGGCTCTTCCCGGCTGGCGGCGAGCGGGTGCTGCGGGGGGTCGAGTCGATCGGATTCGAGACGTGCATCTCGAGGCCCACCCTGTCGCCGGTCACGAAGGTGGCGCTGGTGGCCCGTGCCTGGATCTCGACGCGGTTCGGGAGGGCCGCATGACGGCAGCGTCCTGCTGGAGCGATGCGCGCGTGCGGCATGCGGTGGACGCATGCCGGCGCATCACGCGAGCCCGCGCCGCCAACTTCTACTGGGGACTTCGCCTGACGCCGGAGCCCAAGCGCTCCGCCATGTACGCGATCTACGCGTGGATGCGGCGCGCCGACGACATCGTCGACGATGCGGCATCGACCGCATCGATGGACGAGCTCCGTGCGCAGGTCGAGTCCTTCCGGTCCGCGACCCGCCGCACGCTGTCCGGCAGCGACGACCATGCATCCGGCTGCGCGGACCCTGACCTGGCGGCCACATGGATCGCGCTGGCGGCGACATCGCGCGCCTATCCGCTCGAGGCAGTCGAGTTCGACGCGATGCTCGATGGCCAGATCGAGGACGCTGTGGCGCGGTCGATGCGCACGCGTGCCGAGCTCGAGCGGTGGTGCTGGAAGGTCGCGAGCACCGTGGGCATCATCTGCGTGCGCGTGTGGGGCCACAGGCCAGGGCCGGCGATCGAGCTGGCCGCGGACCGCGGCATCGCCTTCCAGCTCACGAACGTCATCCGCGACTTCACCGAGGATCTCGCGCGCCAGCGCATCTACCTGCCCGAGGAGGAGTTCGAGGCAGCTGGCCTGACGCCGCAGTCGCTGGCGTCGTGGAGCGACCAGGCGCGCTGCCGCGCGTTCGTGCTCGCGCAGTGCGAGCGGGCGCGTGCGCTGTACCGCGCGAGCGAGCCGCTCGATGCGCTGGTGTCGCCCGACTGCGCACCCGTGCTGCGGGCGCTCACCGAGATCTACCGCCAGCTCCTCGAGCGGATTGCCGCCGACCCCGAGGCGATCGTGCGGCGGCGGGTGTCGCTGCCGATCTGGCGCAAGATCGCGATCGGGCTGTCCGCGCGACGCGCTGCAGGGGCGGCGCGATGATCGCGCGCGTGCCAGGCCATCCCGTGGTGATCGTGGGTGCAGGCGTGGCAGGCATCGCTGCGGCCGTATCGCTCTCCCGTGCCGGCGTGCCTGTGGAGCTGCTCGAGACGCGGAGGAAGCTCGGTGGGCGCGCCACGAGCTTCGAGGATCCGCGCGACGGCATGGAGCTCGACAACTGCCAGCACGTCCTCATGGGCTGCTGCACCGCGCTGCTCGAGCTGTATGCGATGCTCAGCGTGTCGGACGCGATCGAGTGGCACCCCACAGTGTGGTGGGCGAACCCTCCGCACGATCCCGACGTCATGCGGCCCGGATGGCTGCCGGCGCCCGCGCACTACACAGGGAGCTTCCTGCGCATGCGGATGCTCGGCCTGGCCGACAAGCGCGCGGTCGCGCGCGCCATGCTCGCGCTCCTGCGCATGGGCCGGCGCGGACGGCAGTCCTGGGCGGGTCGCCCGTTCAGCGAGTTCCTCGCGAGCACTGCACAGACGCAGGTCGCCTGCGAGCGCTTCTGGGAGCCGGTGATCGTGAGCGCATGCAATGGCGCGTGCTCCGATACCGATGCGTCCTATGCGATGAAGGTCTTCCAGGACGGCTTCCTCCAGGATGCGTGGAGCCCCGTGATGGGACTGTCGAGGGTGCCGCTGGCCAGGCTGTACGACCCTGCGCTCGAGATCGTCGAGGCCGCAGGCGGCCGCGTGCGGATGGGCGTCAGCGTGCAGGCGCTGGCCTTCGACGGCACGCGCATCAGCGGCGTCGTCACCGACGAGGGCGCGGTGGACGCGAGCGCGGTCATCAGCGCGCTCCCCCCCGACAGGCTCGAGAGGCTGTGCTCGGAGACGCTGCGTGCGGCGGATGCGCGCCTGCGTGCGCTCGGCGAGATCCGGCACTCCCCGATCCTCGGCGTCCACATGTTCTTCGACCAGCCCGTCATGGGCACGCCCCACCTCGTGCTGCCCGGACGGCCGACGCAGTGGCTCTTCAGCAAGGGCAGGGACGAGATGGGCCGGCACCATGTGCATGCGGTCATCAGCGCCGCGCAGGACTGGATGTCGCTCGACGAGACCCAGATCGGTGCCCGCGTCATGCGGGACATCCACTGGGGCATCCCGTCGTCGGCGGGGATCGAGCCTGTGGCGGTACGCGCCGTCAAGGAGAAGCGCGCGACGTTCGCGTGCACCCCGGGCATCGATGCGCTCAGGCCCCGCGCGGCGGCCGATCCCATCCGAGGGGGCGTGCGCAACCTGCTGCTGGCCGGCGACTGGTGCGCCACCGGCTGGCCCGCCACGATGGAGGGTGCGGCCCGGAGCGGATTCATCGCTGCGCGCGCTGCGCTCGGATGCGCGCCTGGCGTGCCTGTCCCGGAGGGCGCAGCCGCGGCGATCCCGTCGATCACAGAGGTGCCGACGGCGCCCCTCGCGCGCGCGCTCGGCTTGCGGGATGCATGATGCCGAGGCGTCCACCTGACCCGTACGAGAGTTCGCGTGGCGACTGTCCGGGACCGGGCGCATCTCCTGAGGACCGCACTCGATGGGTGCTCGGGCGGGCGATGGAGCTCGGATTTCACGCGGCGGGCGTCTGCCGCGCGGAGCCGAGCGCGGAGGGGGACAGGCTTCGGGCCTGGCTCTCGGCAGGCAAGCACGGCGCGATGGGTTGGATGGCGGAGCACGTGGAGACCCGGCTGGATGTGCGCGCGCTCCATCCCGGCGCGCGCAGCGTGCTTGTGGCGCTGCTCCGCTATGCCGACGGCGCACCGGACCGCATCGAGCGCGCGCGAGAGGGCGATGCGTCCCCCGCGCCACGCGGTCGTGTGGCCCGCTATGCGCGCGGCCCTGACTACCACGACCTCATGAAGCGCAGGCTGGGCCGGCTCCAGCGCGAGCTTGAGCGCGCGAATCCGGGCGCGACGGGCCGACGCACGTGCGACATCGAGCCAGTGATGGAGCGCGAGCTCGCGGTACGCGCAGGTCTTGGGCTCATCGGAAAGCACACGCTGCTGATCTCGCCGGGCCTGGGGTCATGGACGCTGATCGCCACGCTTGTGACCACTGTCGAGCTGGCCCCGACGACTCGGATGGCGCCGCCCGAGGAGCGCGCCGATCCGTGCGGATCGTGCACACGCTGCATCGATGCGTGCCCGACCCGCGCGATCGAGCCATGGTCCGTCGATGCGCGGCGCTGCATCTCGGCGCTCACGCTCGAGGACCGCAGCAACCTCGATCCCTCGCTGGCGGCGCTGATGGGGGACTGGATCGCCGGATGCGACATCTGCCAGGAGGTCTGTCCCCACAACCAGCCCACGCGGAGGTCCAGGGCGATCGGCGTCCACTCGTCATGGTCGGCGGGCGCAGGCTCCTTCGACCTGCTCGAGATGCTCCAGTGGAGCGATGCGCAGCGGCGTGCCGCATGGCGTGCGGGCGCGCTCCGGCGCATGAGCGCGTCGATGGCGGCGCGCAACGCGGTGTGGGCGCTGCGAAACTCGGGGGCAGCGTGGCGCGACAGGGTCAGCCAGGTGGCGGCGGATGCTGCTGCGCCGGAGCTGGCGCGCAACGCCGCACAAGCCGCGCGTGGCCAGGCTCCGCCCTGATCGACGTGAAGAGTGTGGTGCGCTCCGCGGGCGGCCCACGGAGACCTGCCCGCGGCGTTCAGCGCCGCATGAGGCTTTCGCTGCGGCGATCAGCGGGGCGCGCCCATGCCGCCGCTCATGGCCTGCGCCATCGCCTGCTGCACCGCCCCCTGAAGCGCGCGCTGGGCATCTGCCGCGCTCGAGATCTTCCCGCCCTTGATGTCGCTCGTGACGCCGTCGATGGCCGGCACGAATGCGCCGACCATGCCGGGCAGCATCTGCCCCATCGGACCTGCCTTCATGACCAGCTCGTCGAGGTCGATCTTCCATGCGCCGCCGTCAAGTCGGATCGTCAGCTGCGCAGCGGGGCCCACGGCGCCCTTCTGCCCGATGACGCCCGTCTCGCCATCGACGGAGACCACCGTGAACTGGGCGCCCGGGCCGCCGAATGCCGTGGCCGCGCCCAGGCTCGACGCGAGCCCCGCGCCGCCCTTGCCGAAACTCGTCTCCATCGCCTGCTCCAGGCGCATCATGGCGCCGTTGAGATTGACCATGGCATCGAGGAACGGCTTGGCCGTGGGGCGCTTGCCGACGAGCACGGCACGCATCGCGTCAGGGCTCTTCGCAAGCCGTCCGCTCGACAGGTACGCCACGAGCGCCTCGGGGGACGCGTGCGGCGGATCGGTGACCTCGACGGGCTCGGACGGTGCGGAGGAGGCCGTTGACCCTGCGCCTGCGCCGCCAGCGGACTTCGAGGGCGCCTCGGGAGCCTTCGGGATCTCAAGCGAGGGTGCGGACATCGCGCCGAGCGATGCGGTGAGCGAGGCACGCAGCTCGCGCACAGGCATGCTCTCGCCGCTGCGGCCAAGGCTCTCCTGCGCGGATGTGTACGCCTCCGACGCCTTGGTGTGCGAATCGACTGACTTGGCGAGCGCATCCTGGGCCTGCTGCATGACCGCACGATCGCCTGCTGCACCTGGCGCCATCGCCACCGCGAGCAGCGCGCGCGCATGCGACAGGTTCGCATCGCTGTGCACCCGGTGCACCAGCGCACGCGACATCTCCGCGCTCGTGCGGGCCATCGCCGACGAGGCCTGCGCGGTGCGGTCCGCGCCCGCGGGCGTGGCGCGCTGCGCGAGCGATGCGGCGCGCTCGAAGTCCTCGACCGCCTGCCGGACGCTCTCGTTGAAGGCCTCGTTCGCGGCGGGATCACTCGAGTCAAGCAGTTCGACCACGCGCACCTGCATCGTCCGGACAGTCTCCGAGGCGCCGCTGCGTCGAGCCGAGAACGACGAGTTCAGCTCCGCGAGGGACTCGAGCGCCGCGGCAAGCGCCGTGGCCTGGCGGCGGGCAGACTCCGACTCGACCTGCCGCATGCGCTGCATGCTCTCGCCCAGCGCCGCTTCGGACTCGGCCGTCTGCACACGCCCCATCGCCTCGCGCGCAGCCTCTCGGCGCCCCGCGGACTGCTCGATGAGCCGATGCGCCTGACGCGGATCCGCCGAGAGCGACTCGGTGCGAAGCGCGTCCGCCTCGGCATTCGCCTCGGCCATCGCCTCGCCGGACTCCTCGGCACGCATCTGCGCATCCTGCAGCGCCTCGTTGACCTCCGCGAGCGCCTGCTCGGCCTGCGACGCAATCTCCTGTGCCTCGTCGAGCGAGTCGGGCGGCATGCCGCCGCTGCCAGCCCTGTGTGCGTCCGCCTCGGCCTGCGCCAGCGCCGCGATGCTCGCGAGGCGGACGGCGAGCGCACGCGCGCGCGCGTTGGCCGACTCGAGCTTGCGCGCATGCGCGGTCTCGAGCAGTCCCGCCTGGCGCGCCGCCCCAGCTGCGACGGCGGCGGCGGCGGCCTGCTGTCCTGGGGATGCGCCGGGCACGCTCTGCATCTGGTTCGCGAGCGACCGCAGCTGGTCGGCGGTGGCCTTGAGGTCGCTCGACGTCTGGGCTGCGATCGACGCGAGCTTGGACGCGGCATCGTCGATCCGCCGCTGCGCGGCAGCCCGCTCCGCCACGGCGGGGTCCTCGCCGGTGCATGCACCGAGGGCGATGAGCTGGGCGATCGCGGCAGCCGCGAGAAATGGACGCGCACGAGATGCGACGGACATGGGGGGGCGATGGTACCCCGCATGCCGCGCCGGGTTCAGCGCGTGGGCTCGTGGGCGTCCTCTGGCGAGCCGGGCGCAGGAACCTCCATGCGCGGCGGCTGGTACTCCACGGGGTAGTCCGGCCGAGGCTGGTACATCGACTTGATCCACGTCAGCGTGTCGGCGAGTCGCTGCGGCACGATGGAGCGACCGAAGACGGGCTTCCAGCCAGGCACCTCCGGGTGGGGCTGAACGGCCTCGTCCCGCGGCAGTCCCGCCTGGATGATGCCCGACTCCATCGGGGACTCGAAGTTGATGAACGGGAGTCCCTTGGGCGAACCGCGAAGCAGGTTGAGCATGTTGGCGTAGCGCACGCCAGCGGTCGACGCCTGCTTGGTCATGAGGAACAGGCGGCCTCCATCGGGGCCGCCGTGGCAGCGGCTGGTGGCGCAGTTGGGGATCAGCCAGCCATCGTGCACGTTGCGCCGGAAGAGCTGCAGCGCGCTGGGCTCGCTGAGCACCTTGATGCGCGGGTAGTAGTCACGCGCCTTCAGGTTGAAGATGAGCCGCACCACGTTGAGCGGGTCGCCG
Organism: Phycisphaerales bacterium; assembly: GCA_044234825.1. Taxonomy (GTDB): domain Bacteria; phylum Planctomycetota; class Phycisphaerae; order Phycisphaerales; family SM1A02; genus ZLKRG44. Next base: position 477 of record JBIIIL010000143.1, on the reverse strand, counting down.
CTGGCGAGCTGGTCCCGCGCCGCAGGCGAGTGGGGGATGAGCGGATTCGCCGAGTGCTCGTCGAACAGCTTCAGTGCGACCTCGCGGTCCACGGACACGCGCGGCGGCCGGTCGAAGTCGATCTCGTACACCCTGATGATGTTGACCTCCTCAGGCGTGAGCGCACGGGTCGCCCGCGCGGGAAGCGGCTCTGGCTCGTCCGGCACCGAGTCTGGCCGGCTACCGGCGCGCGCGCCGTCGGTCGGACCCTTGCGCTGGACCGCGAGCTGCGCCTCGACGACGCGCAGCAGCGCGACAGCCTCGGGCAGCGCAGTCTCGTCCACGAGGGGCTTGAGCTCATCGCGGGCAAGTTCGTAGCGGCGCTCGCGGTAGAGCCAGTCGCAGAGCGCAAGTCGCTTGGCCGCGTCGGTCGTGCCCGCGGCATCCTTCATGCGCCGGTACTTCTCGTCGAAGGGGATGTCGAGCAGGACGCGGTAG
>JBIIIL010000142.1:0-6826 GCA_044234825.1 Phycisphaerales bacterium | reverse complement strand
CGCGAGGCCGGGTGGTGAGCTCGCAGCGCATGCCGCAGCCGGGCCCGGCCCTGCAGCCGGCGGTCGCCGCGATCAGCTCGGAATCTGCAGTTGCCGCGCTTCGCCGCGGCCGGGGCTCCGCGCCGAAGGTTCTCCAGTGCCGCACTGACGATGCCGGCGCATCATGGACGGCGACTGCCGATGCAGGCGTGCCGAATCCAGATTCAGGTGTTGCGCTCGCGCGGCTCAGCGACGGCACGCTGCTGCTGGCCTGCAATCCGCTCGAGGGCGGCCGACACGTGCTCCAGCTCTTCCACTCGCAGGATGGTGGCGCCACATGGGTCGCTGGCGCGGAGGTCGAGCGGGGACCGGATGGCGCCGAGTACTCGTATCCCTCGATTGTCGAGGATGCGGCGGGCGACGTGTGCCTCTCCTACACCTTCAACCGCAGGGCCATCGTCGTGCGCCGCTTCAGTCCCGAGTGGGCCAAGGAGGCGCCGCAGTGAGCCCTCCGCTCGCCTACGGACTCATCGCGCAGGCGATCCTGGCCGCCGCCGCGGTGCGCGGCCTTTGCGAACTGCTCGCTCGTCGAGGCTCGCGGCAACCGAGTGGTGCGCCGCATGCACGCGCGCCGGAAGCGCCGAGGGCGCCGCTGCGTAGCGACCGCCAGCTGAGCGATGTGCCGCGCGGCGCCATCTGGGCCATGATCGCGGCGCCGCTCGTGCTTCTCGTTCCTGCGGGCGAGTGCTCTGTCGCGGAGCACATGCGCGGCATCTGGGGCGATCCGAGCATCGTCACCTGCGCGATCCTGGCGCTGTTTGTGGCACGCCCGGAACGCCTTCCCCCTCGACCCTCTCGAGTGGTGTGCGCCGCGATCACGCTGCTCGTCACCCTGCCGCTCTACGCACCCATCCTCGGCGCGAGGTGGCCCCTGCCCAACCTGTATGCATGGGGCTGGCAGCCGGCTGGGCTCCTGATCGCCACCGGCGCCGCAGCACTTCTGCTGCGCCTGGTCCGGCTCTGGAGCGGCACATGGGCCGCCATCGTGGGGATCGCGCTGCTCGCCTATGCAGCGCGCACGATGGAGTCAACGAACCTGCTCGACTACCTGGCCGATCCAGGTCTCCTGCTGACTCTTGCGGCCGTGGCGGCGCTGCCCGGGCCGCGCAAGGCAGACGCCACACTCCGAGGAGCCGATCCCCATGACTGAACTTGCGGACGCACGCACGCCCAGCCTCGTCAGCCGTGCGCTTGGCATGGTGGAGCGCATCGGCAACAGGCTGCCCGACCCCGCCACACTCTTCGTGCTGCTCGGCCTCGTCACGCTTGCGCTCGCGGCGCTGGGCGCATGGTCTGGCTGGTCCGTGACGGATCCCGCCAACCCCTCGAAGACGATCGCTGTGCGCTCGCTGCTTGATGCCGAGGGAATCCGCTGGATGCTGACGAGCGCGCTCCGCAACTTCCTCGACTTCCCGCCGCTGGCGATCGTGCTTGTGGCCATGCTCGGCATTGGCGTCGCGGAGCGGACCGGCCTCTTCCCCGCCCTGCTGAAGCTCCTTGTGCAGCTCACCCCGGCCATGCTGCTGTCCCCGGCGGTCGTCTTCATCGGAGTGATGTCGAGCGCCGCATCAGATGCCGGATACGTGGTGCTGCCCCCGCTGGCCGCTGGAGTGTTCGCACGCGCAGGACGGTCGCCCCTTGCGGGAATCGCGGCTGCGACGTTCGGCGTCGCTGGCGGATTCAGCGCCAACCTGCTCATCACAAGCCTGGACCCGCTGCTCTCGGGACTCACCGAGCAGGCCGCACGTGCCATAGACCCCGATGCGGTGGTGCGGCCCGACTGCAACTGGTACTTCATGATCGCCTCGACCTTCCTGCTCACGGGCCTTGGCTGGTTCGTGACCGACCGGATTGTGGCACCGCGGTTCGACCGCGCCTCCATCGACCGGCAGGTGGCCAGCGGCGGCGTCCAGGTCGGCATCGATCGCCTGACGGTCCAGGAGCGGCGCGGGCTGTGGGCGGCGGCGATCGCGCTGGCCGCAACATCAGCAGCGCTGCTCGCCATGGCCATGATCCCCGACGGCCCGCTCACCGGGCAGGTCCAGCGCCACGGCAGCACGGCGATGGTGCCCGCGTGGAGCGAGGCGATCGTGCCCATGCTGCTGGTCATCTTCCTCGTGCCAGGCGTGGCCTACGGGCTCGTCTCCGGCGAGATCAGGTCGGACCGCTGCGTGGCTGGCCGGATGGGCGAGGCAATGTCCGGCATGGGCACGTACATCGTGCTCGCGTTCTTCGCCGGACAGGCCATCGCGTGGTTCAGGCACTCGAATCTCGCGACGGTGATCGGCATCGAGGGCGCCGAGTTCGTGAAGGGACTCGGCCTGGGCGCATCGCCGATGCTGGTGGCCGTCGTCTTCGTGACCGCCGGCATCAACCTGCTGATCAGCAGCGCGAGCGCCAAGTGGGCATTCCTCGGGCCGGTCCTGGTGCCCATGCTCGCGTCTGCAGGCATGAGCCCCGAGACCGTGCAGGTTGCCTATCGCGTCGGCGACTCGTGCACCAATCCGATTGCGCCGCTGAACGCGTACCTCGTCATCATCCTGGTCGCCATCAGGAGATTCCAGGGCGATGCGGGGCTCGGCACGCTGATCGCGCTGGTCCTGCCCTACGCCATCGGTGCGCTCATCGTCTGGACGGGCTTCCTCCTGGCGTGGAACGCCCTGGGGATCCCGCTAGGACCCGGCTAGTCACGCAGGATTCGCTCCGGAAACGCCGCGGGCGCGCATTAGCGTCCGCGCCGATGTGTCCGTCCGCACCACCCGAGCCAATCCATGACTGACCTTGCCCTTGCCCGCCACACGATGGTGGCGCGGCAGATCGCCGCACGCGGCATCGCCGACCCGCTCGTGATCGCCGCCATGCGCACCGTGCCGCGCGAGGCATTCGTACCCGAGCGCCTGCGCGAGTTCTCGTACGAGGACGCGCCGCTCCCGATCGAGGAGAGCCAGACCATCTCGCAGCCGTACATCGTGGCCCTGATGGTCGAGGCCGCGCAGATCCGCCCAGGGGAGCGCGTGCTCGAGGTGGGTGCGGGATCGGGTTACGCCTCCGCGATCCTCGGCCAGGTCGCGAGCGACGTGTACGCGATCGAGCGCCACGCCTCGCTCGCGGCGATCGCCTCGAGGCGCATGGAGACGCTCGGCTACTCGAACGTCCACGTGGTGTACGGAGACGGCACGCTCGGCCTTCCTGAGCACGCGCCCTACGACGCCATCATCGTGTCCGCTGGAGGCCCGGACGTGCCTGACCCGCTGCTGCGTCAGCTTCGCATCGGAGGCCGTCTCGTGATTCCCGTGGGCGACCAGCCGCGCGAGCAGGAGCTCATCCGCGTGACACGCACCGGCGAGCACGATTTCGAGCGCGAGTCCCTCGGCGCGGTGTGTTTCGTCCCGCTGATCGGCAGCGAAGGGTGGTCAGCGGACGGCACGGCAGTGGCCCCGCGCCGTCCGCGCCGACCGCTTCGCGTCCGCGAGTCGAGCCGCGACGCGATCTCCGCGCTCATCGCACGGTGCGCCGAGCCGATCGGCGACCTCGAGCGTGCGCCCATCGACGGTCTCGTGAGCCGGCTCGGGCAGGCCAAGGTGGTGCTGATCGGGGAGTCAACCCACGGCACCAGCGAGTTCTACCGGTTCAGGGCAAGGCTCACGCGCGAGCTCATCCTGCATCACGGGTTCGGCGTGGTCGCGCTCGAGGCGGACTGGCCTGACACGGCGGTCATCGACCAGCGCGTGCGCGGCCTCGAGGTGCACGACCTGCGCGAGACGCCCTTCTCGCGCTTTCCGCGCTGGATGTGGCGCAACGCGGAGATGCGCGACTTCGTGGCCTGGCTTGACGACCACAACCGGACGGTACCGCACCGGGGGGAGCGAGTGAGCATCCATGGCCTGGACGTCTACAGCCTGAACAACTCGATCGGTGTGGTGCTCGACTACCTCCAGTCGGTCGATCCCGACACCGCCGAGAGCGCGCGCGTGCGGTACGGATGCTTCTCGCCGTGGGAGTCGGATCCGGCGACGTACGGACGCGCGGTCACCGGTGGCCGCATGGCCGGATGCGAGCGGGAGGCCGTCGCGATCCTCACGGAACTGCTCGCGAGGCGTGTCGAGTACATGGGCCGTGATGGCGACCGGCACTTCGATGCGGCCCGCAACGCCACCGTCGTCCGGGAGGCGGAGCGCTACTACCGCACGATGTACTGGGGATCGCGCGAATCGTGGAACCTCCGCGACCGGCACATGATGGACACGCTTGAGGCGGTGCTGACGCATCGCGGACCGCATGCGCGCGCGGTCGTCTGGGCCCACAACTCGCACGTCGGCGACGCGAGCGCCACCGAGATGGGCTCGCGCGGCGAGACGAACATCGGCGAGCTGGCGCGTCAGCGGTACGGAAGCTCTGCGTGCCTCGTCGGGATGGGCACCCATGAGGGCACGGTCGCTGCCGCAGGCAACTGGGGCGATCCGGTGCGCATCATGGCCGTGCAGCCCTCGCACGCCGACAGCTTCGAGCGGATGTGCCACGACAGCGGCGTCGCCTCGTTCGCCCTCCACCTGCGACATCCGCATCACGCCGACCTGCGCGGGCGGCTCGTCCAGCCGCACCTCGAGCGAGCGATCGGCGTCATCTACCGGCCGGACACCGAGATCCTGAGCCACTACTTTCAGGCCTCGCTCGCCCGGCAGTTTGACGAGTGGGTCTGGTTCGACCGCACGAGTGCGGTCGAGCCCCTGCCCGGCGCCACCCAGCCGGGCCTGCCCGACACCTATCCGTTTGCGCTCTGAGTCGGCTGCCAGCGCCGAGCCTGGGCGAAGCGGCTGCCCCAAATGAAAAGCCCCCGGCCATGAGGCCGGGGGCTCGGAGCAATCTCGAGAACCGCTGGAGGTCCTGCCCGATCAGGGGCAGGCGGTGTTCCAGGCCGACAGCACCGACGTGAGGTCGATGCCGTTGGTCGTGCCGTCGCCGCTGATGTCACCCGCGGGGGTGCCCCAGCCTGCGAGCACGGCCGTCAGGTCGAGCGCACTGATGAGCCCGTCGCCGTTGAGGTCGGCCGGGCAGTCATTGCCGGTGCCGGAGCAAGAGCCCGCAGTGCCGTTGATGATGACGGGCCACTGGTACTGGACCACACCCGCGGTCGTCACGCCCGCGGGCGCGAAGACGTTCTGGGAAGCACCCGTGCACAGCGTGTAGCGAAGCCACACGTTCGATGCCGGGAAGGTCGTGCCCGCAGCCGGCACTGCGACACCGATGCCGGCGCGGTATCCGGCGCCCGAGGGGACGCCCTCGACGGTGCCGTTGAACAGGTTGGGCGTGCTGAACACGAAGACCAGGTTGGTCTCGTTCTCCACGCAGATGGGCTCATCGGGCTGGAACGTGGCCATGGACACACCCGTCGGGACCAGCACGTTGAACGACTGGATCAACTCGAGGTCATTGCCATCGCCCGCGCTCACCACGAAGTTGCGCGGAGCGCCACCATCAAGGTCGCGGTAGAGGCCCACCGTGCAGGGGATCAGCCGATCGGTCGCGCCGTATCCGCACGTGCCCGTCGTGCCATTCTGGGAGCGAAGCGCCGCCACTCCGAAGTTCACGCAGGTGATCTCCTTGAGGAGGTCAGCACCCTGGATCCTGGCCGCGAAGCTGTTGTCCGTGCTGCCACCTGACAGGTTGGCGCACCCAGTCGCGCATCCCTGGACGAAGTTGCCTGTCGGAGCCCCGGGCACCGAGAGCTGCCGGTTGTCCGGACCAGGGCTCTGGCACGACGCGCCCAGGATGATCGGGCACTGCGCCGGAGCACCGGTCACCTTGAGGCTGTACGTGTTGAACACGCCGCTGCCGCAGGGGATGCCCGTGAAGACCGCGCCGCCGGAGGAGTTCGCCGGACCCACGAAGATGAAGTACTCGCCGGTCTTGAGGCACACGCTTCCGGTGGTCGGGCATGCGCCCGTACCGGTGGCGATCACGGAGATGCCGGCGCACTCGGCCACCGAAATGTCTCCGCCGAGGATCAGCACGTTCGCGAAGCTCGCGCTCTTGACCGACACGGTGACCTGCGTGTCATCCGCGATGCTCAGACGGTAGAAGTCCGTGTCACGGGTGTTGTTGTCGGCCCAGAAGGTGCCAGACACCGTCGCTCCAACCTGGATGCTCTCCGCCTCGCCGGCGGCGTTGCAGCCGTTGTTGAGCGCAGAGCCGCACGCCTCGGACTCGGCCACGGTCGCTGAATCGAGCGCACATGGCGTCGGCACAGTGAACGAGATCGAGCCGGACCCGGTGTCGCCGTCGGTGAAGGAGCCCATGCGGACCAGGTAGGTGCGACCCGCCTGCACGTTGACCGACATGGCAGACGCATAGGGATTCGTGCCGTCGGTGAGGAAGCACGCGCCTCCAGCACCGTCGTCATTGCAGCCCACAAGCACGTCAGGCAGGGTGTTGAAGTCGAACGACGCTGGCGTCGTGCCCATGTCGTAGACAGCAAGCTTGTTGTCGTACGAGCTGGTGCCGCATGTCGAAATCGCAAGCGTGCCGTTCGCTGCGATCGGCACCCGGTACCACACATCCTGCGCGAAGATGTCGGAGCCCGAGTTGCAAAGGTCCCCAGCGTGATTCGGCCCGTCGGTGGTGGCGCCTACCGTGGAGAACGGCAGGGTGCTGTTGGACTGCACCAGCGTCGCGCTGGTCGCGCAGTTGTTGGCAGGACCAGCCGGGGTGCACTGGTAGAAGAAGATGCCGCACGCATCGACGGCGCCCTGGACACACGAGACGTCCCAAGAAACCTCGCAGCAGAGCG
>JBIIIL010000141.1:0-6834 GCA_044234825.1 Phycisphaerales bacterium | reverse complement strand
TCGAGGCGTGGATCCTGCTCAACTCGGGCCAGCCTGCGAAGGCGCTCGAGCTCTTCGCCGCGAACTCGGCAGACGACGCGGTGACCGCATACGGCACGGCGATGGCGGAGACCGCGGCGGGCGACCGCCAGAAGGGCATGCGGGCGCTGCTTGACCTTGCGCGCTCCGCGAGGAGCGTGCTGCCGGGCGCGCTCGCGGCCGAGGAGATCCGCCGCGCGACGGGATCCTCGGTGCCCACGGAGGCAGTGGCCGCGCGGCTGGATGCGGCAGTGGCCGGGATTCCGTCCAGCGTCGACAGGATGCTTGCGGGATCCGACCGCGCGCTTGGCCTGATGATCGAGCCTGTCACGCTGACGTCCGGGCCGTTCGACCCGATTCTCGTCGATGTGCGGGTGCAGAATCGCACCACGATCCCGATGGCGGTCGATTCGCAGGGTCCGATCGAGCGCACGGTTGCCGTGGTGCCCCGCCTCACCATGACGAGCGAGTCGAATGTGGTGCGGTTGCCACCGGTCATCGTGCCGGTGGATCGGGTGCTCGAGCTGGCGGGCGGCCAGGCCGTCACGGCACGCATCAACCTCATGTGGTTTGCCCCAGGGCGTCGGCTGGTGGCATCGCCGCTCGTCGGTGCGCAGGTCGCGCTGCGCGGCTCCCTGAACTTCCTCGCTGTGCCCGGGTCGGTGCGGCATGGCTCCCTCGGCACCGACGCCACCTGCGACACGATCCGGGTCGAGGGCGTGCCGCAGACGGCGGAGTGGCTTGAGCAGTCGCTAGCCGTCGTGGCCGGCGAGTTCAGCGATGAGGCCGCGGTACGCACGGCGCTGATGCTGCATCTTGCGGAATCGAAGGACCTCACGGAGGCCGATCGGGCGCGTGCGCGTGACGCTGCGGTCGCCGCCTTCGCGCGATGGCCGGCAGTCGCCCGCACATGGATCGCGCTTGTCGCTCCCTCCGGGGAGGCTGCGCCCGAGGCGTTCATCAAGGTGGCGTTCGCAGATGCGGATCCGCGGGTGCGCGCGGCCGCGCTGCAGTCGTACGCGACGGACCCGCGGCAGGAGGAGGTGGTGCGGGCTCTCGCGTCGGACGACGCCTTCGAGCGCACGGTCGCGGAGGCCGTCGTGTCCAAGTTCGACCGTGAGCGCGCGCGCGTGGCGGATCGGCTTCGCGGGCGCGAGCCGCCGCAGTCCCGTTCCGCGCCGCCCAACGCGACAGCCCCGCCGACGGGTCCCTGATGCGCTCGCGGGGACGCTGGCGCATCATCGGGTCTCTGGTCGGCGCCGCACTGGCGTTGGCGGCCATCGTCGCCGTGGTGCGCAACCGGTCGCTGCTCGATGCGGCGCTCGAGTCCGCGCGGGACGCCAGCGCGGGCACGATCGCGCTGCTCCTCACGGGGGCGGTGATCAACATGCTCGCGAGCGCGGCCGGCCTGCGCGCGCTGCTGCTCCGGCACGGGCAGGTGGGGCGCGTCGAGATGCAGTCGGTCATCGCATCCGCCACGCTCCTGAACTACGCGCCCTTCAGGCCCGGTCTTGCGAGCCGCGCCGTGTACCACCACCTCGTCAACGGCATCCCGCTGGTGGCCACGATGCTCACCGTGGCGCAGTCGGTCGCGCTGGCGCTGGTCGCGATCGCATGGCTCGTCGCATCGGCATGGCTGCTGCGCGCGGACGGCGCATTCGGCGGGCCGAGCGCCGCCATCGCGTTCGTGGGCCTCGCCCCCGCGCTCGGCGTGGCCGGCATCATGGCCGCTCCCGCAGGTTCTTGGCGGCGCACGATCGCCGTGGCGTGGCTGTGGCGCTGTCTCGACACGTCAGCGTGGGTGCTGCGCTACATGATGGCGTTCTCCATCACGGGCATCTCGCTCTCGGCTGCCGACGCCGCGGTCGCCGCCGCCGGGGCGGGCGCCGCCAACCTCGTGCCGCTCGTCGGCAACGGCCTGGGCGTGCGCGAGTGGGTTGTGGGCCTCATGGGGTCCTCCATGAACCTGTGGACGATGGACGCGGGGCTCGCCGCGGACATCGTCAACCGTGCCGGCGACCTGGTCGTGTGCGTGCCGCTAGGGCTCGCCGCGCTTCCGTTCGTCGCGGCGCGCCTGCGCCAGGCCGCACGCGCGCAGCGCGTTCAGCACTCGGCGCATGCGCCGGCGGATTCCCCTGCGCCCATCGAGTTGCTCCCTCCGCGATCGGCGTCCGATGCCCACGCGCCAGCGTCCTCGGGTCTGCCACCTCTGCCCTAGCATCCGCGTCCCATGGATCGCCCCACGCTGGCCCGACGCATCTCCGAGAGCGCGCTGCTGCGCGGCACCTTCACGCTGCGCAGCGGCAAGACATCGAGCTACTACCTCGACAAGTACCTCTTTTCGACGCAGCCCGACGTGCTGCGCGCGCTCGGCGACGCCTTCGCGGCGCGAGTGCCGGCGGGCACGACCCGCCTCGCGGGCGCAGAGCTCGGCGGCATCCCGCTCGTCAGCGCCGCGGCCATGTCGAGCGGGCTGCCATGCGTCTTCATCCGCAACCAGAAGAAGGACTACGGCACCGCGAAGCAGCTCGAGGGCAAGCTCGAGGCCAGTGACCGGGTGGTGATCGTGGAGGATGTCGCCACGACCGGCGGGCAGGCGCTCGAGGCCGCGAAGGTGATACAGGCACAGGGGGCGACGGTCACGCACATCATCGCGACGATTGACCGGCAGGAGGGTGCGCGCCAGAACGTGGAGGCCGCGGGCATCGCCTTCGATGCGCTCTTCACGGTGGCTGACCTCGGCATCACGGCGTGAGCCCTGCGCGGGCGCGCAGGTGGTCGAGCACGTTCATGAAGTTGATGTAGGCGTCGTACGGGGAGTCGTAGGGCGAGAAGTACTTGTGCACGTCGCCGTCGGCCCAGTACTTCGTGCACATGTAGTAGAGGTGGTCGCTGGTTGTCAGCTTGCGCCAGTCCTCGAGGATCCAGGGGTCGCCCTCGGCATGCCGCCGCTTCACGGCGCCCTCGAGCTTGTAGAGCTCGGCGACGGCGTTGTCCTGGAGCGGGTTCCCGAGCCACGCGCTGAGGTCGCGCTCGGTGTCGGCCCACGAGATGGGCGTCTCCGAGTCGTACTCGCCGACCGGCTTGTAGATGTCCGCGACCTGCGACGGCGTCAGGAAGCTGTTGTGCCCCGGGTTGACGTCGAAGATCTTCTCGGGCAGCGCATCGAGGAACTGGAAAATGCCCGTCTCGGACCACTGGTGCTCACCGAGCGTCTCGTAGTCCATGAACAGGTTGCAGATGTAGCCGTCGCCGTTGATCTGGTCGACCCAACGCGCGAACTTCTCCGCGGTGAGCGGCCACTCCGGCCATCCCCGGTTGCCGAAGCGGAACGCGATGTCGTCGGACATCCGGTGGTTCTTGAGCAGCAGCTTCACGGGTGCCGCGCCGGCTGGAATCGCGCGCGCCGGGGGCGCGTAGACGTAGTTGGGGCTGCGCGCGCCAAGCAGCCGGTCCACGCCCTCGCAGATGACCGCCTTGTGCCTGCCCTTCCATGACATGTGGCCCGCGAGCTCGTTGAGGTAGATGAGCTCCGTGTTGCGGAACACCGACGGCGTGGCGCCGAAGATCCGGCGGATCGCCTCCTCCTGCATCGCCACCTGCGCATCGAACTCGTCGCGCGAGAAGAGGAAGGAGAGCGAGTGGTGGCTTGTCTCGGCGAGGAACTCGCACGCGCCCGTGGACCCCAGCTGCTGGAAGGTCTCGATGACGTCAGGCGCCCAGTCCTCGAGCTGCTGCAGCACGGTGCCGCTGAAGCTGTACGAGACCCTGAAGCGCCCCTCATGGCGGCGCACGAGGTCAAGGATCATGCGCGTCGCGGGCCGGTAGCACTTGTCGGCGACCTTGCGCAGGATCGAGGCGTTGGCCTCGTTGTCGAAGTAGAAGGGATCCGCGTCGAAGACCGAGTACCGCCTCAGCCGGTACGGCTGGTGCACCTGGAAGTAGAAGCACACGGCGGTCATGGCGTGAATCTACGCGTGCCGGAGCGGGAACGGCTGATACTCTCTGCCAGTCGGCCGCCCCTTGCGGTCCGCAGGAGTCCCGCATGTCGACCGTGAACGTCCCGCTGCTTGACCTCAAGCCCCAGTACCAGTCGATCAAGGCCGAAGTCGACGCCGCGATGGCGCGTGTCGTGGCCAGCCAGTACTTCATCCTTGGGCCCGAGGTCGAGGCGCTCGAGCAGGAGATCGCCGCCTACTGCCAGGTGAAGCACGGCATCGGATGCACATCGGGGTCCGATGCGCTGATCCTGGCGCTGATGGCCATCGGCATCAAGCCCGGCGACGAGATCCTCTGCCCCTCGTACACGTTCTTCGCCACCGGCAGCGCGCCGTGCAGGCTTGGCGCGAAGCCCGTGTGGGTCGACATCGACCCGGTGACCTACAACATGTGCCCGCGCGCGGCGGCAGAGGTGGCGCAGCGCTGCACGCGCCTCAAGGCGATCATCCCGGTACACCTCTTCGGGCAGGCGGCCGACGTCGATGCGTTCGCGGCGCTTGGTGCCCGCCTCGGCGTGCCTGTGATCGAGGACGGCGCGCAGGCGATCGGCGCGCGAGACGCGACAGGCGCGATGGTCGGCGCGCGGTGCGCGATGGCCACGTGGAGCTTCTTCCCCTCGAAGAACCTCGGATGCTTCGGCGACGGCGGCATGATCACCACGAACTGCCCGCACGTGGCGGAGCAGCTGAAGGTGCTGCGCGTGCACGGCAGCAAGGTGAAGTACTACCACCGCACCGTCGGCATGAACGGCCGCCTCGATGCGCTGCAGGCCGCCGTCCTGCGCGTGAAGCTGCCGCATCTCGAGTCGTGGCACGCGGGCAGGCTCGCCAACGCCGACTTCTATGACGCCGCCTTCAGGGCCGCGGGCGCCGCCGACTCGCGCACCCCGCTCTCGGCGGTCGGCACGCCGCTGCGCTTCCCCGCGCGTCCCGCGGCGCCGGCGCGCCACATCTACAACCAGTACGTGATCCGCGTGCCTGAGGGGATGCGCGATGACCTGCGCGCGCACCTTGCGGAGCAGAAGATCGGCACGGAGATCTACTACCCGCTCCCGCTGCACCTTCAGGAGTGCTTCGAGTTCCTCGGCACCGCGGTGAAGGGCCTGCTGCCCCACACCGAGGCGGCCGCGAAGGAGACTCTGGCGCTGCCGATCTTCCCCGAGCTCACCGCGGAGCAGCGCGCGCATGTCGCGCAGCAGGTCGTCGCGTTCGTGGGCAAGTCCGCGCGGACGTTCGCGGGCGCGCGCTGAGGCGCCTCCACCGGAGGCGATCGCGCGCCAGCGCGCCGCTGCGGTTCACTGCGCGCCGAAGCCGAGCACGCTGTAGCCCTCGGGCACGTCGTTCTGGATGTACTCGACTGCAGGGGTCGTGATGTAGCCGAACCCGGAGGCCTGAGTGTTCCACTGGTTCAGGAGCACGATGATGTACTCGTCGCGCGCCACCATGGGATCGGCGGTGCCGTTGTTGTCCCAGTCGGTGATCGCCACGAGTCGCCATCCGCGCTTCTGCGAGTCCCACCGCACGACGTTCGACGACGTGCCATCGGGCCGCATGATCACGAAACGCCACTCGCGCCCGCCGTCGCCCTCCGTCCACATCGTGTCCGGCGTGCCGTCCGCGTTGATGTCCGCGACTCCGGTGAGCACCCAGCCGTCGCCGGGCGTCGGCATGGGCAGCGGCTCGGAGATGACGCCTGCTGAGGACACCGTCAGGCGAACTGCCACGCCTCGGCTGACATCGAAGGCCACGATCTCGGAGCCCGCGCCGCCTCCGCTGCCGCCGCCGGTGCCGCCGCCACCCGATGCGAGCAGGGCGCGGCTCACGAAGAAGCGCCAGTCGCCCTCGGGGAACTCGCGCGCCGCGCTGTTGCCGAAGGTGCTGCCGCTTGTGAACTGCACGAAGATCTGCCCGTCCACGTACCAGGCGAGGTCATCCACGCGGTCGCTGTTGAGGTCGCCGATCCCGGCGAATGTCGCCTTGGCGGGCGCGTTGCCGATGGCGCGAGGCGCGGGGCTGTTCCACTCGGTCCCCTCGCGCTCCCACATGAACACCTTGTTGGTGGCAGGCTGCAGGAACAGCACGTCGCTCGTGCGGTCGCCGTTGATGTCACCCACTCCGAGCGGGACAAGGCCCGCGGGGTAGGTGCCCATAGGCACGAATGACGTGTCGCCGCCGCGCTGCAGGCCATCCGTTGGCACGACGCCGATGGCGCGCGCACCCTGGTTCACAAGCACCACGGAGTTGCGCGCCACGCCCCACGGATACACGGTCGGCGTGACCGGAGTGACCGTGGATTGGCCGCCGCCGCCGAGGCCTGTGGTGGGAGTTGTGCCACCGGAAGGGGTGCCGGTGGTGTTGCCGCCGCCGCCCCCGGCAACCTGATCTGCGCCGGGTGCGTCTGGCGTGGGGGGAGTGCCAGAGTAGGTGTCGCCCGGAGGGTCGGTCGGGTCGTAGGTCCACGCAAAGACCGCGCTCGGATCGGCAGTGGGGTACTCGCTTCCTGCGGTGGCGCGTTGCCCATCGCCGGAGATGGTCACGCTGCGGCCGATGGACTGGTTGAGCAGTCCGCTCGTGGTCCAGAGATCTGCGTTCTCGAGCGTCCAGACCTCATCCCGCACGCGGAATCCGAACGCGCATCCCGAGTTGATTGCGGACGCGTCGTAGCCGGGCGCACCGACGATGGCGCTCTGGCCATCCGAGCCGACATCCACCGAGAACCCGAAGGAGTTGTTCGCGTTTGACTCACGCGGATAGAGCGCCGTCACCCGCGTCCAGCTCGTCCGCGCCTTGTTGGCGGCCGCGAAGACGAACGCCGCAC
>JBIIIL010000140.1:0-6858 GCA_044234825.1 Phycisphaerales bacterium | reverse complement strand
CCGGCCGCGGGGAAGAGTTCCTGCTGCCCACCCCGGCATGGGTGAGCTACCGGCCGCTGATCGAGCTCGCAGGCGGCACGTGCGTCGAGGTCCCCGGACGGCTCGAGAACGGGTTCCGCGTGAGCGCAGCGCAGGTGGAGCGTGCGATCACGGCGCGCACCGTCGGCATCCTCCTCAACTCGCCGAGCAACCCGTGCGGCGTGACCTACCCAGAGCGCGACATGCGCGCGATCGTCGACGTGGTCGCCCAGCATCCGCGCATCTCGGTGCTGTCCGACGAGATCTACGAGAAGCTCGTCTACCCCGAGATCGAGCCAGGCCTGCGCCACTGGTCGCCCGGCAGCGACGCGCGCATCGCAGACCGCACCGTGACGGTCAACGGCATGAGCAAGGCCTTTGCGATGACCGGCTGGCGCATCGGGTACGTGTGCGCGCCCGGCGACGGCGGGCGCTGGATGCGCGAGCTCGTAAAGCTGCAGGGGCAGATGACCAACAACGTGCCGAGCTTCTTCATGCCGGCGATCGTGGAGGCCCTGTCCCCCTCGTCGGCGGGTCCCATCGAGACGATGCGGGTCGCGTTCGCGCGCCGCGCGGCGCTGGTGCACGAGCTGCTCGCGCAGGTGCCTCGCCTGAAGTCAGCGCAGCCGACCGGCGCCTTCTACGCGTTCCCCGACATCTCTGGGTGCATCGGGCTCGTCTCGCCCGGAGGGCGGCGGATCGACTCCGCGCAGGCGTTTGCGGATGCGCTGCTGGCTGAGGCGCACGTGGCGGTGGTGCCCGGCGAGGACTTCGGCGCGTGCGCGCGCACGAACATCCGGATCTCCTTCGCCTGCTCTGAGGAGCAGCTGCGCAAGGGGCTTGCCCGGATCGCGTCGTTCGTGTCGTCGCTGGGGACGTGACCGTCAGGTCGCGCCGATGGTGACGGGCAGCGGCTGCTCGCGCACCTCGTAGTTGGGCTGCAGCGCGATGTTCAGCGGAAGGCGCTTGCCGTCGGGGTCGCGGGGAATCTGGTCCTCGTCGATGATGCGCTGGATCGCCATGATCGCCTCGATCAGCATTTCGGGACGGGGCGGGCAGCCAGGGACGTAGACGTCCACCGGCACGAACTGGTCCACGCCCTGCACGACGGCGTACGTGTCGAAGACGCCGCCGGTGCTCGCGCAGGCGCCCATCGAGATCACCCACTTGGGCTCCGTCATCTGCTGGTAGATCCGCTGCAGCACGGGGAGCGTCTTCACGCTCACGCGGCCCGCGACGATCATGAGGTCAGCCTGACGCGGCGAGAACCGCATCACCTCCGCGCCGAATCGCGCCAGGTCGAAGCGGCTGCATGCGGTCGCCATCAGCTCGATGCCGCAGCACGCGGTGGCGAAGGGCATCGGCCACACGCTCGAGCGGCGCGCCCAGTTCACGACGCGGTGAAGCTGCGTGGTCAGGATGCTGTCGACGGGCAGGGCGGCTTCGAGTCCCATAGAGGTCCCAGAGTGTAGGCGCGTCGGGCGGCCTGCGGATGACACCGGGTTCAGGGCGGCGGCGTGCTGGGGTTCATCAGCTGCTTCTTGGACCTGTAGTACAGGTCCGGATCCTGTCCCTTGGGGACCGGGCCGTACATGGCCTCGTCAATCGCGTTGTGGTCGTCCTTGACGTTTGGCTGGTAGCTCGACATCCGGCTCCGCGGATCCGACACCTTGACCACGCGCTCGTAGCAGCCCGCGAGCGTCACGGCGGCCGCAAGGGCCAGCGCGAGGGATGCCGCCCGCATCACCCGAGCATCCTCTCGAGCTCGGCGGCGCTTGCCGCCGTGCGGAAGAGGCGGTCCACGCGCATCAGGCGGAAGAGGTCGGTGAGGTGCGCGTTGAGCCCGAACACCACGGACTGCATGCCGCGGTCCAGGGCGCGGTTGTGCAGGTCGATGCACGTGCCCAGGCCCATGCTCGGGAGGAGGCTCACCCGCGAGAGGTCGATGACCATGCACTTGCCGCGCCGGTCGCCGCGCCCGATTGCCTCCGCAGCGGATGCCACGATGTCGACGGACTCGCGCGGCCCTATGGTCGAGGTCATCACGGTGATGACCAGGTGGCCGTTGCGTTCCGAGATCGTCACAGGCTGGGGATCGCTCATGGCTTCCGGGAGTCTGTCGCGCGGCCCGAGGTGGAGAGTGCCTTCGAGGCCCGGGTCGCGGGATCAATCAGGGTAATGGACTGCGCGGCGCGGCGCTGAGCCTCGCGGAGCGCGCGCAGCACACCCCGCGCGGCGCCATGCCGGCCGTCGTCGGCGAGCTCGAATCCGGCCTCGAGCGGCTCGTCGGCGCACATCGCTGCCGGATCCCGCGCCGGCAGGATCGGCCCGTCAGGCGAGGGCTGGATCGCGAGCCTCGACTTGACGAGCGCGTCGACGATGCGCTGCGCGGCAGGGGAGTCGATGCCGCACGACTCGGCGAGCGACTCGAGCGAGGCGGGTCGGCCCGCGGCAAACCCCTGGACGATCTGCTCCATGACCGCGGCCGCGAGCGCCGGCTCAAGGCCTGTCCTGCCGAGCGCGGCCACCGCACGCACCTTGCCGCGCGCATCGAGCGCCTGCAGCAGCGCGGAGATCTGGAGCCCGAAGAGCACCACGAGCCACATCACGTACACCCAGAACATGAAGAGCGGGATGAGCCCGAGCGAACCGTAGAGCCTGCTGACGGAGAATGCGTTGGACATGTAGGCCCCGAGCGAGCGGCGCCCCACTTCGAGCAGCAGCGCCGCCATGAGGCTTCCCAGGAGCGTCGGCCTCAGGCGCATCCGTGTGTGCGGCACGATGAGGTACGCGACGAAGACCGTGGCCCAGAGCACCAGGAACCCGAGCAGCACCGATGCGCTGCCCAGGAGTCCCTCGGGCACGCCCCGCTCCGACATCCACTGCTTCGCCTCGTGCAGCGCCCAGGGGATCGCTCCAAGCGCGAGCGGACCGAAGGTGAGCAGGAACCAGTACACGAGCACGCGTCTCAGCCACGAGCGGCCGCGCGGGGCGCGGCACACGATGTTGAAGGACTCCTCGATCGCCACGAGCAGCCAGATCGCCGAGAAGGCCACCGTGCCCACGCCGATCCAGCCGATCGCGGCGAGATTCAGGCTCGCGGCGTAGGCGACCATCTCGTTGACCCATGTCCCGAGCGGCACCGTGGTGGTGCCCCTGTCGTCGATGCCCGGCCGCACGAGCGAGATGCCGTCCATGCCCGCGGCCTCGATCAGCCGCGTCACGAACACGGGGAACTCCTCGCCCATCACGCTCTTCACGACGAGCGTGCCCACGACCAGCACGGGCAGGATCCCGAAGAGCATGCGGAAGCTCAGTGCAGCCGCCATCTGCGCCGCGCGCGCCTCCGAGAGGTGCGCCACGCAGAACTTGCCGAGGTAGATCCACTCGGAGATGCGCCTGGGGGTCGCGCCGTGGGGCTCCCCGGACCTGGATTTGCCGTGCGCGAATGTCACGCGCCCGATGCTATCGGGTGGGTTTCCGCGATCCCTCGGAGGCATCGATGATGGAGATGCCCATGAGCAGCGCCGATGGCGGGTCGGCGGATGCGACGGGCTCAGTGCGTGAGCGGGCCGCGTCAATGGCGTCCTTCAGGCTCATTGGCGCTGTGCCGGTGATGGTGATGCCCGGGATGAGACGTCCTGCAGAGCATCGCGTGCGGTCTGCAGGGCGCGCACCGGCACCGCGGTACCCGTCGAGCAGCATGAGCACAGACATGCTGCGTGCGCCGGTCGTCTCGAAGTGGTACTCGTTGGCTCCGGAGCCGCCTTGGCACACAGGCGCGGCCGCGTCGAGCGTGTCGTCGCCGCCGCAGTCGATCATCATCGCGAACGCCTGCTGCGCGGCGGAGCCCTGCGCGAGCCCGTCGCCGCGGTAGGTGTCGTTGCCCCTGAAGTCAGCCAGCACCGCAACGCTCTGGTCCCATGCCGCGCCCTGCGAGGCAGCCGTGCGGCTGAGGAACACGTCGTCGCCCGAATCCTCGATCAGCGCTCCGACAGCCTGGTGCGCCGACCAGCCTTGCGCATAGCGGTCGCCTGACCAGTAGTCGCGGCCGCCCGTGTCGCGGGCGATGCCGATGCCGAGGTAGTAGCCGCCGCCCTGCGAGAACTCGCCCGCGAAGTAGCGGTCGTCGCCGCCGAGGTCGACCATCAGGCCCGTGCCTCCAGCGAGCCTGGTGCGGAACCCGAAGCCCACGCCCTGCGAGAAGGAGAGCGACGTCGCCGGCGTCAGGTACGTGCTCGGCTCGGCGCCGTCCGCGCGGTAGCGGTCGTTGCCTTCGGCGTCGGCGAGCGCACCAAGTGCGGAGGGTCCCCCAACGCCTTGCACGAAGAGCGAGCCCGCGTAGTCGTCATCTCCCTTGAGGTCGAGCAGTAGACCCACGCCGCCGATCGCCGCGCCGCATCCCCAGCGCTCGGCCCGGTAGGTGTCGTGGCCCGCGCGGTCGACCACGATGCCGGCGCCGCCGACCGCGGCGCCCGCCCCGAGCCAAGGAGCCTCGTAGCGGTCGTTTCCGGCGTAGTCGTCGATGACGCACATCCCGAGGATGCCGGCGCCCGGACCCTGCGGTCCAGTGCCCGTGTAGCGGTCATCACCTGCAAGATCGATGATGCCCTGCATGCCGGTGCGCACGGCACTCCACCGGTACTCGTCGCTTCCCCCCGGATCGAGCACGGCGGCGATGCGCGACATGTCGTAGGAGTTGTCCTCGAGGCTGCCCACGACGACCCACCCGAGATCAGGCACAAGCTCCGCCGCGAAGATCCGGCCCGTCACGGCGCCGGTCAGCGCATCCGGGAGCGGCTCGTGCTCCGTCTGTGCCCAGTCGGCGGTCACGTAGAGGTCGGCGTCGCAGTGCGCGATGGCGGCGACGAGCGCATCCGCGTCGATGCGGGTGCACGCGCGCATGGCCTCGACGACCTCAACCGTGCGTGCGTCGGGCTCGACCTTCACCAGCCACTTCACGCGCGACACGATCGGCGGGGCCTCGGCAAGGATCGCGGCGAGGGCATCGCGCGACATGCCGGATGACGAGATCGCCGGCTCGAGCGCGCGGGCCATGTGAAGGCCGGACTCCTCGAGCATGAACCGCATCGCGAACACCGCGCCTTGCGCCGTGGGAACCGGGATGGCGCCGTGGCGGGGCGCAAGCGGATCAGGCGGCGGGGCGGCATCAGCCTCTCCCGCGCCTGCGGGCGTGTCCTCTGCGTCCGATCTCGCATACTCATCGCCGGTGCGGGGCATCACGGGCTCGCGCACGTTGAACGCCATGGCCACGGCTCGTGCAGCGACCGCGTAGGGCTGCCGCTCGAGAGCCTGCCGGTGCGTCAGCGGACTGGTGAGCGTGGCGGCGACGGGCAGCGCACGCCACGGATCCTCGATCGCGGCCCTCGCGGACCACGGGATGTCCAGGTTCGAGCGCTTCTCGAGACCGGCGGCGATGGCGCGGAAGGTCGTCTCAAGCCCGCCCTGCATGCGCGCCTCCGAAAGCGCATCGCCGGTGCGCGTGCGCGCGTGCGCCGCAAGCTTGCCGGCCCACTCTGGGGCCTGCATCAGCGCAGGCAGCGGAGGCGGCGGCGGCTCCTTGTCCTGCTCGCGGCCCGAGGACTGCGGCGCCGCCGACGCCACGGCGGCCAGCAGTGCGAGCGCGAGCAATCCGGGCCTGAGCATGGGCAGCGAGTCTAGACGCGCTACGCTCGCGCCATGCGAAGGCGCAACTCGGCAACGCATCCCTTCACGGACGCCTCGCGCGGCGTGCGGCTGCAGAAGGTGCTCGCGGACGCGGGCGTGGCTGCGCGGCGCGCGTGCGAGGAGCTCATCGAGTCCGGTGCGGTGAGCGTGAACGGGACTGTGGTCGACTCGCTGCCTGCGTGGGTCGATCCCGCGAAGGACCGCATCAGCGTCGGCGGCAAGCCCGTGAGGACCCGCACCGAGACGCGGCGCCGGCACGTCTACGTGCTGCTGCACAAGCCGCGCGGATACGTGTGCACGAACAGCGATCCGGAGGGGCGGCCGCGCGCGTCCGACCTCGTGGAGCATCCGACGGGCGAGCGGCTGTATCCGGTCGGTCGCCTGGACATGGACTCGAGCGGCCTGCTCCTGCTGACCAATGACGGCGAGCTGGCGAACCGGCTCACGCATCCCCGCTACGAGGTGCACAAGGGGTACGAGGTCACGGTGCGTGGAGAGGTGAGCCCGGAGGAGGTGCGACGCCTCGAGCACGGCATCTTCCTGCCGGACCGTGACGAGCCCGGGCAGCAGGCCAGCGCCTCGAGCCTCCGGATCCTCAAGCGCGACCGCGAGCGGACGCTGCTCATGATGGAGCTGCGGGAGGGCCGCAACCGCCAGATCCGCCGCATGATGCTTCGCCTTGGGCACCCGGTGCGCAAGCTCAAGCGCGTGCGCATGGGCCCGCTGCAGCTGCGCAAGCTTGCGGTGGGCGCGTGGCGCGACCTCACCCCCGAGGAGCTCGCATCGCTGCGCGCCGCGGCGTTCGTCGACGCGGCCACGC
The DNA here is from genome assembly GCA_044234825.1 of Phycisphaerales bacterium. Lineage (GTDB taxonomy): Bacteria > Planctomycetota > Phycisphaerae > Phycisphaerales > SM1A02 > ZLKRG44. The sequence goes on along the minus strand of JBIIIL010000140.1, from coordinate 332 downwards.
TGCGGCAGCGGACCGCGCGATCAGGTGGAGGCACAGGAGAGTCGCCGCGCCGAGCGGCCGGCTCGCACGAGTCGCCCGCCCGCCGGGCCCGTGCGCGCAGGGATGGGGCGTAGAATCGTGCCATGCCACAGTACGAGTACATCTGCGAGGATGATGGAGAGGTGATCACGCTGCTGCGGCCGATGCGCGATGCCGATGCGCCCGTGGAGGATCCGTCGGGCAAGGGCCGCCGGTTCATCCGCAAGATGAGCTGCTTCGGCGTGTCGGGCAGCGAGTCCGGGACCGGCACCTCCCATGTGCACCTTGGATCGTGCTGCCCCTGCGGCAAGCCC
>JBIIIL010000014.1:0-22766 GCA_044234825.1 Phycisphaerales bacterium | reverse complement strand
GATCGCCACTGCGCAGGCCCGCAGGGCACCGATCCACGACTCGCGTCGCAAGGTGATGTCGTCCGCGCGGGCACCGAGTGCGCGCGTCATCGCCGCGCCGATGGCGAAGGGCGCGGAGCGGCGGGATGCGCAGGCCACGAGGATCGTGTGGAGATCCTCCGCAGCGGGCGAGAGCAGCACCGAGGAGTCTCCCGAGTACACGCTCGGGATGCCGAGCCTGTCGAGCTCGACCCGCATGACATCGAGGTCGTCCCGTCGATGGCACAGCACCGCGATCTGCCCCGGGCGAACCGGGTTCGGCGCATCCCGGGATGCGGCATCCTCGCGCACCGCCAGGCCGCACGGATCGGGCCAGGCCAGCCACTGCCGGATGCGCGCCGCCGCTGCGCGCATGGCCGCGGCGCGCTGCGCCGTGACGCTCGTGCCCGCATCGATCGCCATGACCTCGACGCCCGACTGAGGCGACCCGTCACTGCCGATGCAGCGCGCGTGGACATGCCTCGCCGAGATGGGCGTGAAGGCGATGCTCGCCGACCCGAAGGGCGATGGATGCGCCGTGAACAGCCCCTCGACTGCCGCAACATGCGCGGCGTCGGACCGGAACGACATGACCAGCGGCTCGTCTGCGTCGCCGCTGTCGCGCAGCCGGATGTAGCTCGGCAGGTCGGCGCCGCGGAACCCGTAGATCGACTGCTTGGGATCCCCCACCACGCGCAGCCCATGCCCAGGCACGTCGAAGATGCGCCGGAAGATCGACTGCTGAAGCGGATCGGTGTCCTGGCACTCGTCGATGATCGCGACCGTGTAGCGGCTCCGCGCGTACGCGACGAGCGGGCTGTGCGGTGCGGACACGAGCTGCCACGTCCGTGCGATCAGGTCGCCGAAGGAGTAGGTGCGCCTGGCATCGCGCCGTGCCGAGAGCGCAGCGCGTGCACGGCGTGCCAGCGCAGCCCGGAATCCAGCGCAGGCGCGCTCCCGGTCAGCGTCAAGCTGCTGCAGCGCCGACACCGCCGCGCGCCCAGCCTCCGAAGCGGCCCAATCCTGCACGCGCGTGCGCTTGGCCTTGTGGGCCTCGGCAGGCCAGTCGCCTCCGGGCACTGGCCGCAAGTCGTGCGCACCGGCGAGCACGGCCCGCCGATCCGCCGCGCCACGCACCGAAGCGTCGACCATCGCCTGCAGCCTTGCGGCGGCGGCCTTGCTGAAGTGCGCGATCACGGGACCCACCGCAACGCGGCAGACTGCGCCAGGGCCATCGATGAGGTCATCGATCCGGCGCTCAAGCTCGTCAATGCGGATCCAGTCGCCCGAGGGATCGATGCGCGCATCCGGCTCGGCGTCCATGGCACTCACGATCCGCGCCAGCAGCGTCCGCGCCTCAGACGGGCTATCGCCCAGCATGCCCATGGCGAGCTCGCTCGGCGCCACACAGGCGGCCCACAGGTCCGCCGTCACCTCGGCCTGCACGTCGCCCGCGGACTCGTCAGGCGACATGCCCTCAAGGGACAGCGCGCCGGCCACCTCCGATGCGTCCTCGAGCAGGCGCGCGCAGAACGAGTGGATCGTCCCGATGCATGCGCCATCGATCTCGGCAAGCGCGCGCCGCAGGCGCGACGCTATGGATGCGTCGGGCACAGGCGACTCGAGATCGCCGTGACCTCGCGGATCGGCCGCGTGGGCGAGTGCCGCGCGCACGCGATCCGCGAGCTCGTCTGCCGCGGCGTTGGTGTAGCTCGAAAGCACGATGCGGTCGATCGGCACGCCCGATCCCACCTGCTCCACCACAAGCGCGGTGATGCGATGGGTCTTCCCCGTCCCCGCGCTCGCCTCGATGACGCGCAGCGCGCGCTCCGTGCGCATGGCGCTCATGGCACGCTCCTCGCCGGCGCACGCGCGCGCCAGCCGCAGGACTCGAGCAGGCGCACCACCACCGGCCACAGCCCGTCGAAGTCGGTCCGCACCAGATCATGCGGGCGAGGCCGCACTGCAACCGCCGCTTCGCCGCGCGCCTCCGCCTGCGAGTCGACGGGCTGGTCACAGGGCGGACCGAGCACCTCGTGCGCGACCATGCCCCGCATCAACGCGCGCATCGCGCGCGCATCGACCTCGCCGCGCGACCGGTCGTCGCGGGGCCGCGAGAGCCACTCGTCGAGGCGTCGGCTCACCGCACGACGCGCGTCGGGGCTGCCGCTGGCGAGTGCCGCGAGGTCCGCGTCGGCGAGCAGCATCGGGTGGATGCACAGCGGCACCGCCAGTCCCGCCGCAGCGATCCTGCGCATCTCGTGAAGTGCCGCGGCGGCGGCTTCCGCAGGTGCGGTCCACTCGATGACCGCAGGCATCCCGCACTCGCGCGCGGGCGCAGGAATCACCACGGTCCGTGCGCCACCGCCCGCCGCCCAAGCCACCGCGCGCAGGGCAATCTCCACGGCATGCCGATCCTTCCACGATCCGCCGCGGAAGATGACCTGCGTGGACGGGTCGCTCGCGCTCCGCCAGCCTCGCGCCGAGAGCGGCCCGCCGGGTCCATCGACCGACCAGGCATGGGGCGCAGCCGGGCATGCGGCGAAGCCAGGGCTCGACATCACGTCGCCGAGCCATGTGCGCAGGCGATCGGCCACCTCCTCCGCGGCCGCGCCCGCCGGAACTGCGCCGGACTGCACGTGCGTGGTGACGATGCTCTCCACGGAGATGCCCTCGCCCGCGACGGCACGCTCGACCAGCGCATGCTCGATGGCCCACCTCGATACGCCATCGATGGCGAACGGCTCGCGCTCTTCGGAATCCGCCTCGATCGACGGGATGCGTGCGCCGATCCCCTCAAGCCACCACCGTGACGGGTCCCGCATGCAGTCGGCGATCAGGTCCACGGACGCGACGCGGGACAGCAGCGACTCCGCGACGATCACGGGCGACCGCATCTGTGCGCACACCACGCGCCGCGGCGCAGACGGCTGGGCACCGAGCCGGCGGGCCGCGGCGCACCGGCGCGCATGCGCATCGCGCCTCGGGCGCGCCGTGCCTGCGATCCACTCCTCCTCGCCAAAGGAGTGAACGCCGTGAACGGTGACTTGGGCCGCGGGGCCGCACTGCTGCATCAGGATGTCGACGAGCGGCGATGCGGCCTCGCGCTTCCCCGACGCGGGATCGACCGCCGCAGAGATCACGATGAGCCGATCCGCTGCGGCGTGGATGGCCTCCAGGAACAGCGCGCGGTCCTCGTCGCGGGCGCTGCGGTCGCCGGATCCGCGGGACCAGCGGCGCGGATCGATGCCTGAACGCTCGTCCCGACGCGGGAACGCGCCGCGGTCGAGCCCGACGAGCGCCACGATGCGGCTGGGCACGCTGCGCATCGGCACGAGCCCGCCCACCATCACGCCACCGGACATGCCGAATCTGCGGCCCACGGCACCGCCATCGATCGCGTCGAGGATCTCGCAGCGTGCCGCAGCGAAGGGAAGCGGCTGGGACAGTCCAGCATCGCGTGCGGCGGCATCCACCGAGTCGATCGCCTGCAGGATCGCCGCGCGCTGCGCCTCGAAGTCGCTGTCATCCGACGATCGGCCGTCGCGCGGGATGGTCGCCTCAAGGAGGTCGCGTGCCCATGCGCACCACACGGAAAGCGGCTGCACCTCGCTGGTGCGCCGGAACAGCGACAGCAGTGCGTCAATCGCTGCGCACACGCGCGCGATGCCTGGCACCTGCGTGCCGCCGAGCGCGTGGGACATCGCAATCGACATGGCGAGCCGGTCGGCGGCATCGGACACGGTGCCGTCGGGCGCGTCGGCCACGCCCGCATGCAGGCCGTTGCGCACTACCGCAGCCTCGTCGTGCATGGATGCAAGAGCCGCCTCGTCGCCACCTGCGGCCAGCAGCACGCGGCGGCGGTGCGCGGCATCGATGAAGCGCCGACCGCCCGCGTCACGGAGCAGGTCGATGCACTGCACGCAGGCCTCGACCGGCACGCCCGCGCGGCTCGCCAGCGGCGCGGAGCAGATCACCTCGCCCAGCGCCTCGAGCGTCATCTCGCCGTCCGCGATGCCCAGCGCATCGCAGTAGGTGCGCACGGCCGCCCGCTCGACCCTCACGCTCCGGTCGGCGAGCGTCACCGGTATGGGACGGGGACTCGCAGCACCGAGCGCTCGGACGATGGCGGTCCCGTATCGCTCCACGTCGGTGGTCAGCACGAGCACGTCATCCGGTCCGGTGCCGGGGAGCGACGCGAACGCATCAAGCACCGCATCGCGCAGCACCTCACCGGCGCGCGTCGCACCAGACACCATGTGCACGCTGATCGACCCGTCTGCGCGTGCACTGCGGTCCATCGGCTCGCCCTCGCGCAGTGACCGCTGCAGCGCGCGAAGCGACGTGTCGCGCACGCCGCCATCCGCATGCGCCATGCCGGCTTCAGCCGCGCCTCCACGCACGCTCGAGGCATCGGACCCGCACTCGACGTCCTCCGTGGCGCCCAGCGACAGGAGCCGCTGCTGCATCATCATCGGCTGACGCCCGCACACGGCCAGCAGGCGGTGGCCGCGCGACCACAGCGAGTCGAGGTGCGCCTCGTCCAGCTCTGCGCCATGCGGCCGTCCCATGACCTGCTCATCCATGTAGCGGTCGGTCGGCGTGACCAGGTGCAGCGTGACATCCATGCGCGTGCCGAGCGCCGCGAGGAAGTCGAGCGCGAGCGGCGGAAGCGCCGAGACCCCGAACACGCTCACCATCGCCGGCATGCGCGCACGGTCATCCGCTGCCCTCGACGATTCGATGCGCGCCTGGGCGTCGCGCCACCGGCCGTCGTCGGACAGGATGCCGATCGCCGTGCGCACGGACTCCCAGGCCCGGTGACCGCTCCAGCAGCCCGCGTCCGAGCCGCGCTCGCGGCCGGGCCCCGCCGTCCACCACCAGAGCCGATGCAGCCATCCGCAGAGCGCGGTGAGCCTCGCATGGTCGGCCGAGTCCGGCACGAGCCATGGCGCCCGCTGCGGCAGCGGCCGCCCCGCCCGCCACGCCACCACCAGCTCGGGCCGCTCCACCTCGAGCGCATCGAAGATGCCCGCGAGCCGGTGGCCTGCGGCAAGAATCGCGTGCGGATGCGCTCCCGCGCGGCCGGCATCGGCCGCAAGCGGACGGACATGCTCAGGATCGACGCGCGGCACGCCCTCATGCGCGCGCGCGTCGCGCCCATCGTGCGGCACGGCAGCGCCAGCCACAGCCTCGCACCGATCGGCCACCTCCTGCGCGATCCGGTACGACAGCTCGAGCACATCGTTGCCGTCGCGCGAGGGCGGCGGGTCGCCGGTGACCGCGCCCGCGACGTCGAAGAGGAAGCGCCTCAGGTAGGGCGTGTCGATCCCGCCCACGACGCCGATCCGCTGCGCCAGTCGCCTCCGCATCCAACGCTCGAGCCCCTTGCCCTGCACCGCCACCACGACACGGTCGAAGGGGCCGATGCGCGCAAGGCCGTCAAGCGGACCCGCCCACCGTGCGCAGACTCGGCTCGCGAGCTCCTCGCAGAGCGATTCCGCAGACGTGGAGCGCACGACACGAAGGGCGCGCTGCGCGCGTTGTCCCGGGTCAGTCGCCATGTGCGAGCCGCGGATGCTACCCATCGACGCCCGCTAGGATCACGCCATGACCTGGGAGTCGATGCTCGAGGCGCCGGCAGGCGGCACATCAGGCGCGCTTGTGGGCGTCATCATGGGCTCGCGAACCGATTGGGAGACGATGTGCCACTGCGTCGACATGCTCGGCGAGCTGGGCGTGCCCTGCGAAGTGCGCGTGGTCAGCGCGCACCGCACGCCCGACCTCCTGTTCCGCTACGCATCGACGGCAGCGAGCCGCGGGCTCAAGGTCATCATCGCGGGCGCCGGCGGCGCAGCCCACCTGCCCGGCATGTGCGCCGCGAAGACGCACCTGCCTGTGCTGGGCGTGCCGGTGGAGAGCAAGGCGCTCCATGGCATGGACAGCCTCCTGTCCATCGCGCAGATGCCCGCAGGCGTGCCAGTCGGCACCCTCGCGATCGGCAAGGCAGGCGCGATCAATGCGGCCCTCCTTGCGGCATCCATCCTCGCCAACGAGCGCGAGTCCATCCGTGACGCGCTCGTCGGATACCGGGCGGCGCGCACGGCCGAGGTGCTCGCCCACCCTGACCCATCGGCCTGAACCGGACGTACGCGACGGTGGAGCAGAGGGAACGTCCATGAAGGTGGGGATCATCGGAGGCGGGCAGCTTGGCAGGATGCTGGCGATCGCAGGGCTTCCGCTGGGCATGCGGTTCCGCTTCCTCGAGCCATCCGCCGACTGCCCCGCGGCGGCGCTCGGCGAAGTGATCACCGCGCCCTACGACGACCCCGACGGGCTCGATCGATTCGCGGCGCAGATCAGCGTCGCCACCTTCGAGTTCGAGAACGTGCCGGCCTCGACGGCCGACGCGCTCGCGGACCGGCTCTCGCTTGCGCCAGGACCGCGTGCGCTCGCGGTGTCGCAGGACCGAATCTCGGAGAAGCGGTTCTTCCGCGAGTGCGGCGTGCCGGTGCAGGCCTTTGCTGCGGTGTCGACCGCCAAGGAGCTCGACGAGGCGCTCTCCGCGGTGGGCACGCCTGCGATGCTCAAGACACGCCGCATGGGATACGACGGCAAGGGCCAGCGACTCGTGCGAAGCGCGGGAGACGCGGCCGGCGCGTGGCAGGAGCTCGGCAAGGTGCCGTGCATCCTCGAATCGCTCGTGCGCTTCACGGCCGAAGTCAGCCTCGTGGCGACGCGCGGCCGGCGCGGCGGCAAGGTGGAGTGGGTGTCGTGGCCGCTCACCCAGAACGAGCACGCGCACGGCATCCTGCGGTGCAGCGTCGCGCCAGCGCCCTGCGATGCCGATGGTGCGCTCGCGGATTCGGCACGCGTCTACGTGCGCCGAATCATGGACGAGCTCGACTACGTCGGCACCATGGCCGTCGAGTTCTTCGTGACGGACGCAGGGCTCGTCGCCAACGAGATGGCCCCGCGCGTGCACAACTCGGGCCACTGGACGATCGACGGCTCAGCCACGAGCCAGTTCGAGAACCACATGCGCGCGGTCACGTCGATGGCGCTGGGTCCGACGGACGCGCTCGGGCGCTGCGCGATGGTCAACCTCGTCGGGCGCGCGCCCTCCGCGGCGGAGATCCTCGCCGCATGCCCCCAGGCGCACGTGCACCTCTACGGCAAGCACGCGCGAGCTGGCCGCAAGCTCGGGCACGTCACCCTCGTGGCCCCGGATCAGGCGACCCTCGACGCCTCGCTCGGGCGGCTCGAGCCGCTCTGCAGCTGGGCCGTCTGACCCGCACGCGCACCGCCAGCGGCGGCGTGCGCCGGGCGACGGCGGACGCGCGCAGCGCGATCTCCGGCGCCGGTGCACGGACTCGCGCCATCGTGCGTGGCGGCATCCGCCCCCTCGCGAGAGAGCCTCCAGGCCGCGATGCGCAGCGCCTTGGGCTCGACATCGATGCCGCGCGCGCTGCGGCCTGACCGGAGCGCGGCCACCAGCGTCGTGCCGCTGCCGCACATCGGGTCCATGACGGTGCCGCCGGGCGGGCAGCACGCCTCGACGAGCGTCGTCAGCAGCGCCAGCGGCTTCTGCGTCGGCCATCCCGTGCGCTCGAGCGCCATGTTGTTGATCGCGGGGATGTCCAGCACGTCGGTCGCCTTCTTCATCCGGCCTGCAAGCCGGGCGCTGCGCGCCGGCACCATAGGCGGCGTGAAGTGGTAGTCGCGGCCCTTCGCGTAGTAGAGGATGTCGTCGTGCTTGCGGGCGAAGGACCGGGGGCCCGAGCCGCCGAGCCCGTAGTGCCACACGATGTGGTTGACGAAGGCGCCCTCGCCGAGCAGCTCATCGAGCAGGACGCGCACGCGGTGCGAGGTGCGCCAGTCCACATGCACGAGGATCGCGCCATCGGGCGCGAGCGCACCGATGCATGCCGCCAGCCGCGGACGGAGGAACGCGATGAACGCGTCCGTGCCCGCGAACCTGTCCTCGAAGCGGAGCCCTGCGCGGCCCGCGAGCGTGCGCCCCGTGTTGAACGGGGGATCGACGTAGACGAGATCGATCCCCTTCCACCCGTGCGCGGGCACGACATCCATGCAGTCGCCGCAGTGCAGCGTCGCCGTCGCGCCCTGAGCAGGTCCCTCCCGAGCCGCGGCCATGCGCGGGGTCAGGACGCCTCGGCGCGGGGATGCGCGCGGTCGTACGCCTCGCGCATCCTCGCCGTCGTCAGGTGCGTGTACACCTGCGTCGACGAGAGCGACTGGTGGCCCAGCAGCTCCTGCACGGCGCGGAGGTCCGCGCCGTTGTCCAGGAGGTGCGTGGCGAAGGAGTGGCGGATCGTGTGCGGGCTGATGTCGGGATCGAGCCCGGCCATCTTGAGGTACTTCGCGACCTTCCGGCGCACAGAGCGGCTCGAAAGGCGCGAGCCGAGCTTGTTCATGAAGAGCGGCGCGCCCGGCGCGATGGCGCCGCGCTCGGCCTCTGCCACGACGAGATAGCGGCGAACCGCGCCGGCCGCATGCGACCCCACAGGCACGATGCGCTCGCGACGGCCCTTGCCGCGGATGCGGAGCTGGCCGCCATCGAGGTCCATGTCCTGCCGGTTGATCGCGACAACCTCGCTGACGCGGATGCCCGTCGAGTACAGCACCTCGAGGATCGCGCGGTCTCGCGCGCCGAGCATGTCCGAATCGCTCGGCGCCGACAGCAGCTTGTTGATCTGGTCTACGGTGATCGCCTTGGGCAGGCGACGCGGCTGCTTCGGCGTGCGGATGAGCGTCATCGGATTGGACGACACAAGACCGCGCTTCTCGGCCCACTTGTGGAAGCTGCGCAGCGTCGCGATCTTGCGGGCCGTGGTCGCCGCCGAGTAGTTCTGCGACGCCATGTGCGCCAGGAACCCGCGCACGAGCTCCACGTCCGTGGCGAGCATGCGCCCCGTCACGGTGTCCTTCGCCGACGCGTCCTTGGACTCGAAGGCCTTCGCCTCGCGGTCCATGCTGATGGTGATGCCGAGTTCCTCAGCCGCGAAGTCGACGAACTGCCTGAGGTCGAGCCCGTAGCAGCGTGACGTGTAGGGGCTGAAGTGCCGCTCGTCGATCAGGTAGTTCAGGAAGCTCTGGATGATCGGAAGGTTGTCGCTCATATCGGTCCTCGGTGGGAGACATCGGCGGATTGGCCCGGGTCCCTGAACCGAAGGTTCTCGGAATCCAATCGTCGCAGACGCCGCCTTTGGAATCAATGGAAATCGAATTGCGGCACAAACCTTCGGTACATCGCGACTTGCGGCTGTACATTGCGCCTATAGGTCCAATAAAATCAAAGTTTTCAATTTGATAACTGTCGTGGCGCGAGAATTACGGCCCATCTCGCTAGAATCGGCTCCCTTCTTCACCGCCGTCTGATTGCGTAGCTCAGTTGGTAGAGCAGCGGCCTTTTAAGCCGTAGGTCCTGGGTTCGAGTCCCAGCGCAATCACTGGCCCAACCCCGCGGAGCGCTGCCGAACGGATGCGAGTGGTCCACGCGAACTGGTCTGACGGCGCCCTCTGCCTTTGGGGAGAGGATGCGGACCGGGCTCGCGCATCGATGACTTCGGTTCCGGGGAAACATCCCTTCGCGAGCGATGCGGCGGGTCTGCGCTCTGCGCTTGGCGCGGTGATGCCGCACGGCGCAACAGAGGGTTCGCTCACGCTGCTGCTCCCGCACGGGCCCCTTCACCAGGCGAAATGCACTCTTCCGTCCGTGCGCATGTCCGCCCTGCTCGGGATCAGTCCGCCCGAAGAGGATGCCCTGACGCTCGAGCCGGTCGAGGCTCCGTGCCTGAGGGTTCCTGCGATCGAGTCGATTCCGTTCCTCCTGCGCGTGATCGATGCCGCGGAGGCGCCAGGCGCCGCATTTGCCACAGGCCACATGATGCGCTGGTGGCGCGCGCTCGCGCGGCTTGCGATCGACCTGATCGCGGACCAGCGTGTCGTGCCGAGCCTGACGCAGCACCGCAACGGCGCGTACTCGGGCTCGTGGCGCGCTTGGCTCTCGGATCCGGAGACCGATGCGCGGCTCGCCTCGCTGCTCTCGAGCATGCCTGCGGCGGCGCGCGCGGTCGATGGCGGCGACGGACGCGCGTGGCCCGTGGTGGAGTCGTTCCTGGCCTCGACAGTCGATGCGACGGTGCGCGCGTGCATCGTCGAGGAGTCGTATGCCGATGCTCTCGAGGACCGCGATCCGCTGACCGATCCGCACACCGCATGGCTCACCGGCCTGCTCCGGGCGACAGCCGCTGTCGACCTGCCGACGCGGCACGAGCTCAGCCTGCTGCGTGGCGCGCGGTCGTGGATCTCGCTGCTTGACGACTCCCGCCAGTCGCGCGGATTCCGGCTCCGCCTCGAGGTGCGCGAGCCGGAGCTCGATGCGGGTGACGATGGCGTGTCTGCCCGCTGGACGGTCGGGTTCGCGCTGGCGGACCCCGAGGACGCGAACCACGTCGTGGATGCCGAGAGCATCTTCGCGAGGCGAGGGGGCCGGCGTCGCGGCGGAGCGCACAGCGCGCACGATGAGGAGCTTGCGGAGCTGCTCCTCAAGGAGCTCGGTCGCGCGAGCCGGATCTGGACCGATCTCGAGCAGGCCCTCGAGGACGAGGCGCCGACCGGCATCGAGCTCGACACCGCTCGGGCCTACCGATTCATGCGCGATGCGCGCCCCGTCCTCCTCGAGGCGGGCATCGAGGTGGTCGTGCCGTCGTGGTGGGGCGACCCCTCGAGCCGCATCGGCGCGCGGCTGATCGTCAACAGCCCGGACGGACCCGTGCCTGCAGGCGCGGGCGACGCCGCGGCCGGCTCGCTTGCGGCTGGAGTCGGGCTGCAGTCCATCGTCGACTACCGGTGGCAGCTCGCGATCGGCGACCGCACGGTGCCGGTCGAGCTCCTCGAGAAGCTCGCGGCGCGAGGCGCGCCTCTCGTGCGCGTCGGCGGACAGTGGGTCGACCTTCGACCCGAGGATCTCGAGACGGCGGTGCACTTCCTGAAGGAGCATCCCGGCGGCGCGATGAGCCTGCTCGAGGCGCTGCGCATGGCTCATGGCCTTGACGGTCCGCCCGAGGCGCTGCCGATCCTTGGCCTCGAGGCGACTGGCTGGGTCCGGGACCTGCTGAAGTCGACGGACAGCGAGCAGGTCAAGCTCATCGAGCCTCCGAAGGCATTCCGCGGCACGCTTCGGCCGTACCAGCGCGTGGGTGTCTCGTGGCTCGCGTTCCTCGACCGCCACCGGCTCGGCGCCTGCCTCGCGGATGACATGGGCCTCGGCAAGACGATCCAGCTCATCGCGCTGCTCCAGCACGAGCGCGAGCGAGGCGATTCGGCTGGCCCCACGCTTCTGGTGGCGCCGATGTCCGTGCTGGGGAACTGGAAGCGGGAGCTCGAGCGCTTCGCCCCGGAACTCAGGGTGCACGTGCAGCACGGTCTCGAGCGCCCGGCGGGCGAGCGCTTCCTGCGCGCCGCCACGGACTCGGACATCGTGCTCACCACGTACGCGATCACGGTGCGCGACAAGGATGTGTTCAGCCAGGTGCCGTGGCGCCGCGTCGTGCTCGACGAGGCGCAGCACATCAAGAACCCGCCGACCAAGCAGACGATGGCCATCCGGTCGCTCAAGGCGGAGCATCGTGTGGCGCTCACCGGCACTCCGGTCGAGAACCGGCTCGCGGAGCTCTGGTCCATCATGGAGTTCTGCTGCCCCGGCTACCTGGGCTCCGGCGCCGACTTCAGGCGGCGATTTGCCGTGCCTGTCGAGCGCAACCGGGACAAGGCCACAGGCGACCGGCTCCGTGCGCTCGTGCGCCCGTTCGTGCTGCGCCGGCTCAAGGTGGATCCGAACGTGATCAGCGACCTGCCGCCGCTCGTGGAGAGCCGCCAGCATGTGCCGCTCTCCGAGGAGCAGGCCAAGCTCTACGACGTCGTCGTGAAGGACATGCTCGCGAAGGTCGACAGCGCGGAGGGCATCCGCCGCCGCGGACTCGTGCTGAGCGCCCTCGTGAAGCTCAAGCAGATCTGCAATCACCCGGCGCACTTCCTGCGCGAGGGTGCGGGCTCCGAGATGACCGCAGCGATGGCCAGCCGCCCGAAGGGCGCGCGCCCGCAGCAGGCATCGGCCGCCGCAGAACGCAGCGCCCCGCAGCCCGATCCATCCGTGGAGGACCAGATCGACGATGCGCCGCTCCCGCCGGAGGCGCTCGCCACCGCGCGCAGCGGCAAGACGCAGCGCCTGATGGAGATGCTCGAGGAGGCGCTCGCCGCAGGCGACCGGGCGCTCATCTTCACCCAGTACCGCCAGATGGGTCACCTGCTGGTGTCGATGATCCGGGCCGACCTTGACGTGGACGCGCTGTTCCTCCACGGAGGCACGCCGCAGGCCAAGCGCGACGCGCTCGTGGAGCGTTTCCAGTCGCAGGAGCCTGCAGCGCCGATCTTCGTGCTCAGCCTCAAGGCCGGCGGAGTCGGCCTGAACCTGACCGCCGCGAACCATGTCTTCCACTTCGACCGGTGGTGGAACCCTGCCGTCGAGAACCAGGCCACGGACCGCGCCTTCCGCATCGGGCAGACGCGCACCGTCAACGTGCACAAGTTCGTGTGCAGCGGCACGCTCGAGGAGCGCATCGACCAGATGATCGAGCAGAAGACGGAGCTCGCCTCGCAGATCATCGGCTCGGACGACGCCTGGCTCACCGAGCTCTCGACGAACCAGCTGCGCGACCTGCTGCTGCTGCGACGCGGCGCGATGGAGGGTGACGAATGAGCCAGTGGACCCGAGGGCAGCGCGAGGATCTGCAGCGGAGACCCGAGCATCCGCGACGCGTCGTCGGCGGGTACCGGCTGCGCCGCAAGACGGGCATGGACGGCCTGCCATGGCTCGCGCACGCATGGCTCGACCCGATCCTGGCGTCCGCCAGCCCGGCGGCACAGATTGATGGCCTGCAGTACGCGCAGAGCGGCCAGTGCGCGAGCATCGTCGTCGGTGCCGGGCTCGTGGATGCTGCGGTGCAAGGGCGCGCATCGCGTCCGTACGAGACAAGGCTTGCCGTAGGCGCGTGGACCCCTGAGCAGTGGGATGCCGCAATTGCGGCGCTCAGCGCGGAAGCCGTTCACTCGGCGCGGTTCCTCACCGGCGACGTGCCGCCCGCCGTGGAGCAGGTGCTTGCCAAGGTCGGGCTCGTGCTCGTGCCGAGCCGCCCGGGAGCGGCGCCCTCGGGCAAGCGCGCCGCGACCTCCGATCCGGCATGGAGCTGCACCTGCGGCGAGCCGCTCCCGTGCAAGCATGTGGTGTGCGTGGCGATGCTCGTGGCCGAGCGGCTCGAGTCGGAGCCGATGCAGGTCTTCCAGATGCGCGGGCTGATGCCCGACCGCCTGCTCGAGCGCATCCAGGAGCACCGCGCACTCAGCACGCGCGGCGAGAGCCAGGCGCACCCGCTTCCGCCATGCGCCACAGGCGCCGATCTCGCCACGCCGCTTGAGCGCAGCCTCGCGGACTTCTGGCGCCCCGGGCGCGCGCTCGCGGACCTCGAGTCCCAGGGCATTCCGCCGCATACGCCGCACGCGCTGCTCCGTCGCCTCGGGCCGAGCACGCTCGGCGGCAGGTTCCCGCTTGTTGGGCTGCTCGCGTCGATCTACGACACGATGCGCGCACGCGGCATCGCGATCCGTGACCGGGACTCCGGCGGCGGAGGCGGCAGCGCCGCCAAGTGAGCGCGATGCGCGGACGCACGCCATTGCGTGCCGATGCGCAGCGCCTGCTGCAAGCATCTCCCCTGCTTGGTGGCCATGCGTATGCCGCACGCGCCTCCGCGGCGATCCGCGCGTGCTGGCGCCGCTGGTGCGCCACTCAGGCCGCAGCGCGCTGAGCCGCATCGCGCCGCCCGCGCACCCACAGCATGAGCGGCACCATCGCGATGCCGGGCGCGCCGGCCACGACCGTGATCCAGTAGTAGCCCGCCATGCCGCTGCGCCCGGCGATGAATCCGCTGGCCGCGGATGCGACCGCGCCTCCGAGGAACATGAGCCCCGACAGCAGCGCGTACTGGGCCGCGCTGTAGCGGTGGTCGCAGAGCGACATCAGGTATGCGGTGAACGTCGCGGCGACGAGTCCGTTGCAGCCGCTCTCGACGACGACCGCAAGCGCGAAGTGCGTCATGCTGTGCGGCACCGACGCGAGCAGCGCATACGCACCGTTGCTCGCGGCCTGCAGGATCCCGAAGAGCAGCAGGCACCGCGCAATGCCGATGCGCGCCACGACCAAGCCGCCCGCGAGTGCGCCGACGATCGTCACCGCAAAGCCCAGGTGCTGGCGCACCAGCGCGATCTCCTCGAGCGTGTATCCGCGGTCCTTGAGCAGCGGCGCGACCATGCGGTTACCCGCGAGGTCAGGCAACCGGTACAGCAGCACGAACACGGCAACGGCGGGAAGCCACACGCCCCACGCGCGCGCGAAGCTGCGCAGCGGACCGGCAAGCGCCTCGCCGAGCGTGGCCGGCGCGCCGCGCGTCACAGGCTCGGGGGCCAGCAGCGTGGCGACCATCGTCAGCCCCATCAGCACGCCCATGCCCAAGAATGCCGCAGACCAGCCCGCGCGGGATGCGATCAGGAACATCATCGACCCGCCAGCCATCGACGCGATGCGGTAGCCCGCGACATACACGCTTGCGCCGGGCCCATAGGCCCACGGCGGCAGCGCATCCGTGCGGTAGGCGTCGATCACGATGTCGAGGCTTGCGCTCATCACGCTCAGGCACAGGCCGAGGACTGCGAATGGCCGCCATGTCCACTCGGATAGGGCCACCCTCTCCGGTCCGCTCATCGCGATCGCGACAAGCGACGCGGCGCACGCCACCTGCAGCGCCACAAGCCAGCCTCGGCGCCGCCCGAGTCCGCCGAGCAGCGGCACCGGATAGCGGTCGAGCAGCGGCGCCCACAGGAACTTGAGCGCATACGGCATCGTCACGAGCGCGAGCAGCCCGATCTGCTCGAGCGGCACCTTGGCGTCGGCCAGCCAGAATGCGATCCCATCCGTCGCCAGCATGTAGGGAAGGCCGCTCGCGAACCCGAGCGCACCCACGGCCACCATGATGCGGCCAACTCCTCCGCGCTCGAACGAGTACTTCGGACGCGGTGCGTTCGGGGCGGCATCCATGCCGGCATGGACGCTACCACGCGGATGCGTCTCGAGTCGATGTACGCACGCGACGTCACGTGCGTACGCAGTCGCGGACACGTCATGCCGCGCAAGCCCAGCATTAGGATGCGCGCCGATGCCACGCACACGATCCCTCCCCGATCCGGACATGGTGTCGGCCTGCGCTGCCGCGCTTCCGAGGATGCTTCTGCTCGGCGAGCGCGACCGGACGTCATGGGCCGCGTGGATGACCATGCTCGGGCGCGAGGTCGCCATCGCATTCAGGTCGGCACGCGCGCCGCGCGCAGATTTCAGGGCAGCTGCCGCATGCCGCACGCTGCAGCGGGCGCTGCCGGGCATCCGCCGGTCAATCCGCAGTGACCTCAAGGCCGCCTACGACCGCGATCCCGCGGCAGAGTCGCTCGAGGGCATCGCGCTGTGCTATCCCGGGCCGCGCGCACTCGCGGTTCACCGCATTGCGCATGCGCTGCACGCCAGTCGCGTGCCGCTGGTCCCGCGCATGATGTCGGAATGGGCCCACGCGGCCACAGGCATCGACATCCACCCGGGCGCGCGCATCGGCGACGGGTTCTTCATCGACCACGGCACCGGCGTGGTGATCGGCGAGACCACGGTGATCGGCAGGAACTGCACGCTCTACCAGGGCGTGACGCTCGGGGCGCGCCGGTTCGACCGCCACGCGGACGGCTCGCTGCGCCGGGGCGCCAAGCGCCACCCCACGCTCAGGGATGGGGTCACCGTCTACTCGAACTCGACGATCCTCGGCGGCACTACGGTGATCGGCCGCGGCGCCACGATCGGCGCAGGCGTCTGGGTCCAGGACAGCGTGCCGGCGGGCGCGACCGTGCGGCCGCCGCCCACGCGCTGAGCCAGCTCGTCAGGTCGTGGGCCGGTCCCCGCCCCCGCCGCCGCCAGCTCCCCCGCCGCCGCCGCGCATCGACCGGAACATCTCGCGGCGCTCGTCGTTGTCGATCATGCCGTCGCTGTTCTTGTCGAACTGCTTGGCACGCTCGCGGAACTGCTCGGGCATCTCCTCGATGCGCCCGGTGCCCCACGGCTGATTGCCCATCTCGCGGCCGCGCGGCAGCGCAGCGATCTGCTCGGGCGTGAGCATCGACTTGACCCGCTCGACCGTCGCGTTCACGAACTCCGCGCGCTGGTCGAACATGTCATTCACCGGGTTGGGCCCATCGTTGCCGAATCCGCCCGGACCGAACATCATCGCGCGGGTTCCCGACATCATGCCCACGACGCGCTCGATCTCCGAGCGGCGCTGCGAGGGCTCCTCCTTGCGGATCGCCGCGATGAGCCTGCCATTCCACTGCGCCAGCTCCTGCGCATACGTGGACTGCATCTGGGCCAGTCCCTGCGCGACTGTGGGGTCCAGCCCCTGCATCGCCAGTGCGGCCTCGAAGACGCGCTTGGCCTGGTCCTCGCGGTACACGCGACGGTAGCTCTGCCCCATCGCGGCATTGGTGAACTTGGCGCCATCCTCCGCGGGCATCGACGCACTGATCCTCTCGATGAAGGAGTCGTTGACGTCGCGCACCTGCCGACGCGCGGCGAGCTGCCGGTCCACCGCCGCCATCGCCTCGCGCTCGTTCGCGCCCACGATCGCCTTGAGCATCGACGGCTCCGTGGCGTCGAGCGTCTCCTCGCGGGACTTCAGCGCCGCATCGAGCGCCAGCTCGTACTCGTCGAGCACCTTGCGCGCCGCATCGAGGGATGCCTGCGGGAGCTGCGCCTCGTCGAGCGCGATGAGCAGGTTGGTGCCCTCTCCCGAGAGGATGGCGTCGTCCATGGTCTTCTCGCGCCGCAGGAATCGCTCGAATCCCGTCCAGCGCGCGCGCTGCTCGTCGGTGAGCGTCGCCTGGATGCCATCGACGACCGACGCCTTCATCCTCCTCTTCGTGGCAAGCCACTGGGTCATCGAGTCGAACATCGCCTGCATCGTGGCGCGCATCTCGGCGTCCTGGCCGTTCGCCTTCCGCTCGGCCATGATCTCCTCGCCCACCTTCTCCATGCGCTCGCGGAAGTAGCGGCGCCGCGCCTCCTCGTCGAGCGGCGCGCCGCCATCCTTCTCCATCTGCTCGAGGTCCGCCTGCACGCCCTCGACCACACCGCGCATGCGCTCGCGCATGTCGCCGCCCATGAAGCTCCTGAAGATCTGCATGGCGGAGTCCTGCATCTGCTGGCGGATCTCCTCCACCTTCGGCTGGAACTCGAGGTCGTAGTCGTTGATGAGCGTCTCGACGATCGTCATCTGCCCGCCGTCGAGCCCGAGCTGCTCCTGGAAGAGGGGCACGTCGCGGCGCATGAAGTCCGGCTCGAAGCGCGTCATGATGCTGGTCATCGCGCCCATGCCGCCGCGGCCGCCACCCATGCCGCCGCGCCCACCGCCCATGCCACCGCCCATGCCGCCGCGGCCGCCACGGCCGCCTCCGGCCTCACCCTGGTTGCCGCCGTCTCCGCCACGGCGACCGCCGCGATCTCCACGTCCGCCCTGACCGTTCGCGCCATCGCCTCGGCCCTGGCCCTGGCCCGCACCGCTGGCCTGACCGGCGGCGCCCTGCTGGGCGCTGTCCTGCACCGAGGATGCGTGAGCGACCTGCGCAAGCGACAGTGCGCACGCGGCGATCCCGAGGACCCCCGCGGTGACAAGAGACGGCATCGAGACTGGACGGACACTGGTGGCGCGGGTCATGTGGTGCTCCTGAGAGGGGACGGCTGACGCATGAGACAGTACGTGTTGACTCGATGTGAAGTCCCCAGGACCGCAAATCGCCGGAGTTGCTCCGATTCGCCCGGTTCCTCGGGCTGGCTGGACCACGCTACGCGGCGGATGGGTCACTTGAGGCCGGATGGCTGGGATGGGCTCTTCGGGGACGGCCCGGGGGCCTCGCCAGCGGGCACAATCGCAAAGATGGCACCTGGGCCATCAGGGGACTTCTCCGTGCCGCAGACGTAGAGCGTGCCATCGGATCCCTCGCCGAAGCTCGCCGGGAAGAAGCGCGGCCGCTTCAGGATGACGGTTGGACCCGCCGTCACCGCACCTGCATGGGCACGAAGTCCCCAGAAGGTGCCGAACTGGTAGTCGGCGTAGAGGTAGACACCACCGAGCTCAGGGCACGCGGGGTCGCGGCAGACGAATCCGCCGGTCACCGACACGCCATCACGGTGCGAGTACTCGGCCACAGGGTCGATGAACTCTCCCTTCGCGTCGGCGCGGTCGGGCACGCCTCGCGTCCCATGGAACCCCTCGCGCGGTCGCCAGCCGTAGTTGCCGCCCTTGACGATGATGTCGATCTCCTCGTAGGCGTTCTGCCCCACATCACCTGCCCACAGCTCGCCTGTCGCGCGGTCGAAGCTCATGCGCCACACGTTGCGCAGGCCGCTCGCCCAGATCTCGGGTCGCACGCCCTCGCGCCCGACAAAGGGATTGTCGGCGGGCACCGCGTACCCGCGTCCGCCCTCGTCACGCGACACATCGATCCTGATGATCTTCCCCAGGAGCGCGCCCATGTCCTGCCCATGGCCCCAAGGATCGTTGCCCGAACCGCCGTCGCCGATCGACACGTAGAGCATCCCGTCGGGTCCGAAGAGCGCGGTGCCGCCGTTGTGGTTCCACGCCGGATCCTCGATCTCGATGAGCGGGCGCAGCGAATTGAGGTCAAACGTGCCGTCCTTGGCGATGAGCACCGAGGCAAGCACGTTGCGGTCGGGCTTCCCGTCCGACGCGCCCGCCGTGAACCAGAGGTACGCCTTGCGGTTGTCCGCCACCCGCGGATCGAAGGCGAGCGAGAGGAGGCCCTGCTCGTTGAACTTCGAGTTCACCGTCAATGAGGGGAAGTCCGCCACCGCACGGCTCATGGCTCCTTCCTTGGACGCATCAATCTCGACGATCCGACCGCCCTGCTCCACCACATAGAGAACGCCCGGACGGTCCGGCCTTGACACCACCTGCACGGGGCGCTTCAGCGCGACGTCACGGAAGACTCGGTTGAGCCGGATGGCGGGGATTGGCGCAGCGCCCGCCGGCGCAGCCTGCGGCGCGTGCGGCGGATCCTGAGGCACGCCCGACGCCGCTCCGGCCAGCGGCACGGCGCGCATGTCCACGAGGGGGACTCGCTCACGAGCCTCCGAAGCCAGCAGGGCGGTCAGGCATCCAGCGACGGTGAGGCCAATCGGGATCATGTGCGCTGAAGCGTAGGCCCTTGCCCGCGAGTCATGGCCTCGCTCCGTTGCCGCCGCGCATGCGTCCGCCGTGACGGCTGAGCCACGAGCGCCCGAGGCGAACGCACTGGTCTGGCGTGAGCATCGTGCAGAAGTCGCGCACCTGGCCGGCCTCAAGGCGAAGGCGCCGGGCCATGATCTCGTAGCGCTCCTGCACCAGTGCCCCGATGCGTGCGCGGTCGGGCTCGCCGGACTCGATCTCCTGCGCGATCGCCGCACTGATCGCCTCGAGACGATCGTGGAGCTCGGTCGCCTGCGCCGCATCGCGCTCGCGGATGGCGCTGAGCGCGGCGTCCTGCGTCGGGGTCAGGATGATGCCGCGCGTCATGGACATCGGGCCAGAGTCTGCAGCGGCGCCGCTGGGCGAGAGGCGCGCCACATCCGCGGACATCGGCAGCGCCGAGAGGTCCGACGAGCCCATCCACCACGTCGATGCGCTGCCGGCCACGAAGGCGAACAGCGCCGCAGCGGCGACTGCGCCCCACGTGGCCGCACGCGAGCGCAGTGCCTGCATCCGGCGAGACGCGGCATGCGCCGTTGGCGTGCGGGACTCTGCGAGCCGCGCATGCGCCACGGCGCTCCTGCATGCGTCACACGCAGCAAGATGACGCTCGATGCCGTCGCTGCATGCGGCACGTGCCGATCCGTCGATGTACTCCGCCAGCTCGGCAGGTCCGGGGCACGGGCCTCCACTGGGCAGCTCGACCTGCAGCACGCGGTGGAGCCCTGAAGCGCCATCCGCGCACGGTGAGGGTGTGCGGCGACCGGGGAAGTCAGGGCTCATGCTCCCTCCACACGCCGCGCGTCGCGCAGGGCTGCCCTCGCGCCCGCCGCATCATCGACGCCGCGCTCGCTCATGAACGCACGCAGCCGCTCGATCGCCTTGTGCTTGGTGCTGCGCACGGTCTGCGCGTCCACGCCAATCATCGCGGCTACCTGCTCAACCGGCCTTGCCTCATCGAAGAGCAGCCTCAGCACCAGCAGCTGCCGTCCTGTCAGCAGGGACGCGGGCACCTGGATCGGGGCGCTTCGCTCCGCCGCATCGACGGGATCCTCATCCATCACGGCACCCGCCGTCGATGGGCCCGCGTCATCGAGCGTGACCATGATGTGCCGGCGCCGGCGCACGAGGTCAAGCGTGACGCTCCGCGCCACGAGCGTCAGGAAGGTGCTCATCGACGCGCGGGACGCATCGAACGTCCGCAGCAGGCGCGCGTCATTGGCGAAGAGCCGCGCAAAGGTCTCCTGCACGGCATCATCGACCTCGAGGTGAGGGTGCCGTGCGGACACAGGTCCCGACGCGCGGTCGGCCAGGCCCAGGGTCCGGCGCACGCTTGCGTGCACAAGCGCCGACGCCTCGGACATGAACGCATCGGGATCCCCGCCCAAGTGCGCCGAGAGCTCGGCATCGACCGGCGGACGCACGAGGCGCAGGGCCTGCGAGTCGGATGAGGGCGCGCGCGCCATGCGTGTGTTGTACGGCGCGCGTTGCCTCCGCATCGCTCCAAATCCACGGAGACTGCAGCCCGAGCCCGGCGTTATCCTGACGCTTGATGCGGATTCGCCATGGCAAGGTCCGACGCACGGACATGCGGGGCATGGCCCGGGGCGGCGTCCTGATGGGCGCTGTGGCCTGCGCAGCCCTCTTGGGGGCTTCAGCCGATCAAGGCCAGTCCTCGTCGACGCCGGCGAGCGAGAAGACCTCGGCCACCCCCCAGGCCCAGCCGCCCTCGCCGCCACGCTCTGCCCAGCCGGCCCGTCCTGAGGATGGCTTTGAGTGGCTCTTCGACGGCACCACGCTCAGCGGGTGGATGGGCGACACGTCGGGCTACACCGTCGAGGACGGTGCGATCGCATGCACCGCCGCGGGAAAGGACCTCCTCACCACGAAGGAGTACGGCGACTTCACGCTGCGGCTCGAGTTCATGCTGACGCCCGGCGCCAACAACGGCATCGGGCTGCGCGCGCCTGCCTCGGGAAACGCCTCATTCGAGGGCATCGAAGTGCAGGTGCTCGACGACGCGCACCCAAAGTACGCATCCATCAAGTCGTGGCAGGCACACGGCTCCGTGTACGGCGTCGTGCCTGCAAAGCGAGGCGCGCTCAAGCCTGCGGGCGAGTGGAACGAGACCGAGATTGACCTTCGCGGCACGCGCATCCGCGTCACACTCAATGGCACTGTCATCGTGGATGCGGACCTGTACCGCCAGGCGCACGATGGCACGCTTGACGGACAGCCCCATCCCGGACTTCGCCGCACCAGCGGCCACATCGGCTTCCTCGGTCATGGGGACCGGGTGCTCTTCCGGAAGATTCGAATCAAGGAGATCCCGTGATCGAGACGGCATCACCCCCACCGGCCGCAGGCAGGTCCCGTGGCGCCGACGTCCTGCTCACGGTCGCGTCACTCGTCGTGGTGTGCGCGGGGCTCAGCGCCGCGACCAGGATCGTGGTGCCATTTCTCGCCGCCGTGTTCGTGACCGCCGTGGCGCTGCCCCCGATTGTGGCGCTCCGGTCGCGTGGCGCGCCCGCATGGCTTGCGGTCACCATCGTGCTGCTGGTCGTGGCAGCCGTGCTGTCGCTGACTGGCCTCGTGCTCGCGCGCACGGCCGCAAGCTTTGGCGCAAACTTCGCCGAGTACCGCGCGGCCCTGCAGCTGCAGGTGAGCCAGGCCGAAGCCTGGTTCGGGGCGCGTGACATCGACATCAGCAGCCAGCACCTGGGCGACCAGCTCGATCCGAGCAGGCTGCTGTCCCTGGTGAAGGGTCTGCTCGCTGGCGCGATCGGGGTGCTCAGCGACGGCGCGTTCGTCATGGTCTTGGCGGGGTTCCTGCTCGCCGAGGCCGCAGGGCTGCCCGCGAAGATCAAGGCAGCCTTCGATGTCAGCGACGAGACGCTCGGGCCATGGCGCCGCATCCTCGATGACATGACCGGGTACCTCGTGGTGAAGACCAAGACGAGCCTGCTGACCGCCGTGCTCGTGGCCATTGCCCTGTGGCTGCTCGGCGTCGACTACGTGGTGGCGCTGGGGCTGCTCGCGTTCATCCTGAACTTCGTGCCCGTGATCGGCTCGATCATCGCGGCGGTGCCTGCGGTGCTGCTGGCGCTCATCGCGCATGGTCCTTGGTGGGCGCTGCTGGTCACCGGCGTGTACACCGCCATCAACGTGTCGATCGGCAGCGTCCTCGAGCCGCGCATGATGGGCGAACGGCTGGGTCTCTCTGCGCTCGTCGTGTTCCTCTCGCTCGTCTTCTGGGGGTTCCTGCTTGGACCGGTCGGCATGTTCCTGTCCGTGCCGCTGACGATGCTCGCGAAGATCCTGCTCAACAACGCCGACGACCTG
>JBIIIL010000139.1:0-6922 GCA_044234825.1 Phycisphaerales bacterium | reverse complement strand
GCGTCCACGTCGCCGAGCGCAACGAACTCGCTGATCGAGCCTGGCGACACGAACTCGCCCTCGTCGATCTCCACGGCAAGCACGGTGCCCGAGATCGGCGACCGCACCGTCTCGCGCTCGAGCGTCACCTCGAGCGCCTTCACTGCGCTGCGCGCCGCCTCGACCTGCGCTTCCTGAACTGCCATGTCCTCGGGCCAGGTGCCCTGCCGCACCTCAGCGAGGTCCGCCTCCGCGCGGCGCACCGCCGCGTCGGCGGCCGCGAGCTCGTACTCGAGGCGAGGACGCTCGTTGCGGCTCGCCGCAGCCTCAGGACCGAGCTCCACGAGCCTGTCGAGCCGCCCCTTCGCATCGACCAGCTGCGCCCTCGCGGACGCGAGCGTGGCCTCCGCCATCGCCACGCTCGGCGCGCGCGGCAGCGCCTTCAGCGCCCCCAGCTTCCGCTCCTCGACCGCCAGGCGCGCACGCGCCTCGGCAAGGTCGGCCATCGTCTGGCGGCCATCGAGGCTGAAGAGCACGTCGCCCTCGCTCACCTTCTGGCCCTCGATCACTGCGACGTTCGCGACGACGCCTGGCAGCTGAGAGCCCACGCTGATGACATCCGACGAGGGCTCGACAAGCCCCACGCCCGCGATGCGCCGCGGAAATGGGCTCTTGGGGGGCTCGATCGACATCGGCGGCACCGGCGATGTCGGCACCTGCCTGCGCACCGTGTACATGGACAGGCCGATCCCAGCGATCGCCAGCGCCGGAATGACGATGAACCGAAGCTTGATCATGAGTGATTCTCCATCGCCGCGCGGCGGTGCGCCGCGGCGCCGTCAATCGGATGCCCGTCCCTGTCCGTCAGCCGGTCCACGCGGCCATCGTCCATGTGCGCGATGCGGTCGGCGAACCTGAAGATGCGCTCGTCGTGCGTCACGATCACCACGGCGCGGTCCGGCCCGCGGCACGTCTGCGCGATCAGCTCCATCACCGACTGGCCTGTTGCGCCGTCGAGCGCGCTTGTCGGCTCGTCGCACACCAGGATCCTGGGCGAGTTCACCAGCGCGCGCGCGATCGCCACGCGCTGCTGCTGGCCGCCCGAGAGCTTGATCGGCGAGCCGCGCTCACGCCCCTTGAGCCCGACGCGCGCCATCATCTGGGACGACAGCTCGATCGCATCGCGCATGCGCACGCCGCCGAGCACGAGCGGCACCGCCACATTCTCGACGACGCTGAGCTGCGGTATCAGGTTGAACTGCTGGAACACGAATCCCACGGTCTTCAGGCGCCATGCCGTGCGCCGGTCCCCGCCCAGCGCGCTCGGGTCCGTCCCGAGCACCGACAGCTCGCCCTGGTCGCGCGCCAGCAGCCCGGCGATGATCGAGATGAACGTCGTCTTGCCGCATCCCGAGGGACCCACGAGCATCGCCATCTCGCCGCAGGGCACGTCGAAGTCCGCGGACTGCAGCGCGACCACCCGCGAGTCGCCCTTGCCGAAGGCCTTCGCGACGCCGCGCGCGTGGATCGCAAGCTGTGTGGCCGCGGCGTCCATCGATCAGCCCTTGAACACATCCGCAGGGTCGAGCCTGAACACCCGGTACATGCCCAGCGCAGCGCTGGCGACGCAGATGACCGTCACCGCACCCGCTGCCACGAGCGGGATGTGCCACGTCATTCGGAAGGCCAGCCGGTCCCCCGGCACCGTGAGCCCGAAGGCGCTCGTGATGCCGATGCCGAGCCCGAACCCGAGCACCGCCACGGTCGCCGCCTGCATCGACACCATGCCCAGCAGCCTCGGCGTGGTGGCGCCCATCGCCTTCATCGCGCCGAAGTACTTGAGGTTGTCGAGCGTGAAGTTGTAGAACATCTGGCCTGCGACCGCGACGCCGACCACGAACCCGAGGATGATCGACGTGCCGAAGTTGATCGGGATGCCGGTCTCGCGGATCCAGTAGCTCAGGGTCTTCTCGCGGTAGGCATCTGTCGGGAACGCCGCAAGCCCAGTGCGTTCGGTGATGCGCGCGCACAGCGCCTCCACGTCCTCGCCCGGCGCTGCCTTCGCCAGGATCATGCTGGTCATCCGGCGGTTCGGGGGCGCGAACTGGATCGCGCGGTTGTAGGTCGTGTAGATCACGGGCTGGCTCTGGAAGGTCTGCGTGGCCTTGCAGATGCCCACCACCTCCGCACGCAGCTCGTTGAGCTCGACGACGTCGCCCACCTGGAGCTTGCGCGTCGGACCGCCCTCGGGCGGCTTCTTCAGCATGAACTCGCGCCGGCACGCACGCTCGTCCACGATGATCCCGTCCGAGCGGCGAAGGTCATCGAGAGTGCCCTGGAGCATCCTCGAAGGCCCCCCGATGAGGCTCGCGTCGTCGATGCCGATCACCTGGGACATCTGCCGCTGGCCGTCCGGCAGCTGCACCATGATCAGGCCCTTGTACAGGGGCACGGCCCACTCAAGCCCCTCGATGCCGCGGATCCGCTGCACTGCCGTGGTCCGAAGGGCCTTGTTGTCGTCGAGGTAGCGCTGGTCGGGGTCGGCAATCCATATCTCGGCCTGTGGCGTGTCCGTGATGAAGCCGAAGGTCCGGCTCATCAGGCCGACGAAGATGGACGACTGCTGGCTGATCAGCAGCGTGGCGAACCCCAGGCCAAGGAGGATCCCGTAGAACTTGGCCGAGTCGCCAAAGAGCATCTTGAGTGCAAAAATCCGCATGACTGGCTGCCGAGGGGCCCGATCCTATGTCCCGGAAGGGCGGCTGCGGGACAATGACGCTGCCCGCGCATCCGCACCCGCGCGGGACCCGATGAAGGCAGAGGACCTGTTCGACATCCTTGTCAGGCAGCACGCAGAGATGCTCACGGCATACCTGCGCAGCTTCGCCTTCGACGAGTCGATCGTCGACGACGCGTTCCAGGAGACGATCATCACCGCATGGCGGCGGCTTGACGAGTTCGACCGCACCAAGCCATTCGGCCCGTGGCTGCGCGGGATCGCCCGAAACCACGTCCTTGTCATGGCGCGCGGCAAGCGCCGCTATGCCGCCCACATCGCGGAGCTTCTCCAGCGCCGCGTGGATGAGCAGGTGGAGCGGGTCGACGCCAAGCGCGGCGACACCTTCGGCGAGCGCATGGCCGTGCTGCGCGAGTGCCTCTCCCAGCTGCAGCCGGATGCGCGCGAGGCGCTTGACCTCGCCTACGTCCGGGGCCTCGACTCGCACAGCGCCGCACGATCTCTGGGCCTCGCGGAGGAGACCTTCCGCAAGCGGCTCTATCGCGCCCGGCTTGCGATCGCGTCGTGCCTTCGCGCCCGAGGCGTGTTCCATCCCGACGACCTTCCCGGCGACGAGTCCGGTCCCGCCGTAGCCCCCGCGCAGGCCTAGTCGCCGCCCATCCCCCAACCTCCCGAACGCCAGCACCGCATGACCCCGCCCGACGCCCAGCACACCTACGACCCGCGCTTCGCAACCGACCTCGATGTCGCCGATGCGCAGACCGCGCCCACGCGCAGCGCCGATGCGCTCGTGGTGCACGGCATGCTGTCGATGATCTCGCCCGACGAGCCCGCGCGGCTTGAGGAGCGCATCGAGCGCGCGATCGCCGCCGTGCATGCCGAGGCAGCCCACGCATCGCCCCTGGCCCGGATCGGCCAACCCTCGCAGGGGCTCGCGACTGCGGGCACTCTCCGCACCGGCCGCGCCGCGTGGCGGCGCCGCATCGCGCTCGCAGGTGGAGGCATCGGCATCGCAGCCGTGCTCGGCTTTGCGGTGCTTTTCACGCCATCGGGACCGTCCCAGTCTGGCAGCCAGGCGTACGCAGCGCTCGACTCGATTCGCGCGGCAACCGCGCGCACCGGCGATCGCACCTTCCGCGTGCGCATCGAGCACGGCGGTCCGCGCGACCGAGTCCGCGAAGGCGAGCTGGTGCTCGGCAGCGGCGGCCGGTTCACGATGACCTGGCGCGGGCCATCGCGTGGAGTCGCGCTCGTGACCGGATTCAGCGGTGCCGAGTACTGGGCTGTGCTCCCCGATGGCACCATCCGCACCGCCGATCACCCGGCCAAGATCAAGCTCCCCCCGCTCTTGGGCACCGAGCCCGCGCGTCCGGGCGAGGATGAGGATGCCGAGCAGCTCACGCTCGACTCGATGCTGGCGCGCCTCGAGCGCGGGTACGAGATCACGTTCGCGGATGGAGCCCCGCCGGCGACAGGCGCGGGCGGCGCACCGCTGGTCGAGGTCGTCGCGACCCGACGCGCCGGGGCTGGAAGGCGAGACCGCGACCCACAGCACCCTCCGCCGATGGGCGATCCGGATCGCCGCGGATCGCGCCCGGACCGCAGCGGACATGGCGAGCGTCCAGGCGAGCAGCCTCCCGGTCCAGGCGGTCCAGGGCGCGGCGGGCCAGGTCCGTTTCCAGGCCCCGGCGGGCCAGGTCCAGGTCCAGGCCCGGGCGGTGGCCTCGGCCCCGGCGCGGACATCGTCCGCATTCTGGCCGATGCCTCAACGTTCGACGTCGAGCGCCTCGAGGCCCGCTGGACCTCCGGCATGCCTCGCACGCTCGTCATTGAGCGGATGTCCGGAGAGGACGCCCCGGCGTCCCGCCCGCCCGAGTGGTTCACGCCCGCGGCTCATGCGCGGGATCGCTGATCGCCCGGCCGCCTGCACCCTATCGCGCTGACCCCAAAAAACGAAGCCGCCCCGGACTCTCGTCCGGGGCGGCGAAGATCAGGCTAGTGACCTTTGAATCGCGTGATGCGGCGGGCGCGAGCCCGTCGCCTGGACATGCGAATCAGCCGCAGCCGTTGGTGCCCCACGCGGCGAGAAGCGCCGTGAGGTCGGCCCCATCGACGTCAAGGTCGCCGTCGAGGTCAGCGGAAGCGTTGCTCGAGCCCCAAGCGGCCAGAATGGCCGAGAGGTCAAGCCCGCCGACGATGCCGTCGCCGTCGATGTCCGGCCGGCAGGTTGAACCCTGGGGCCCATCGATGTTGAGGGATCCGGCGACTGCACTCGTGGAACCGAAGCCACCCACGCAGATGTAGTACGTCTGGCCGGCGACAAGGTCCTGCGCCAAGCCAAAGCAAGTCGTGGCCGCATTGCACGTCGCGTCGATCCAGCTGCCGAAGTTCGTGGTCGCCGTACCACCTGTTGGGCACGTCGGCGCGTCATCGTTGTAGGCGATCGTGCTCATCGTCCCGCCGACCAGCGGGCAGCCCGTGCCGATCGCCATCTTGGTGTCTCCAGCGGAGCACGCCTTGAACGTGAACGCGCCAGTCGCCGTCGGCGTGAACTTGAAGAACTGAACGTTGTAGATGATCGACGTGCCTGTCGTGGCCTGAGCCGCAGTCGTGAACACCGTCTGGTTGACGCCTGGGTTCGCCGTCGAGCTGATCTCGTTGTCGCCGTACGACGCCGCAGCCGCGGTCGTGCACGCCGGAACAGGCGGCGGCGTGACAGCAATCGACATCGGCGAGGTCAGCGTGGCCGACGAGGACTCTGCGCCCACCACCACGTAGTAGGTCACGCCACTCGTGAGCGACGCGGACACCCTCGACGAGCTGCCGCAGTCGTTGTCGTTGCACGCCAGCTGGGCGGACCCGGCCGTGCATCCGTCCATGATCGCCATACGCGTGGCAGCGCCGCTCGAGCAGTTATCGAAGGTGTAAGTACCGCTCGCGGTCGGGGTGAACCGGAAGTAGTTCGCCTTGAAGGCCGTGCCACCGCAACCTGACAGCGACAGGTCTCCCGCCGTGGTCTGGTTGAGGGCCACCTGGTTGGCGCCAATTCCGATTGAGGGATTGAGCGGATTGCACGGGTCGTACGGTCCGGACGGCACCGGGATCGTGATGGAGCTGCCGTTGTTCTCGTACGCAATCGACAGGATCGACCGAGTCGTTGCGCTCGAGCCGACCTGCACCGCGGCGTACCCGTAGTTGATCTGGTTCAGCGTGTTGTTGTGGAAGCGGAAGCCGACGTAGTTGACCGAGTTCAGCTGCCACCCGTTCGCTGTCGTCGTGCCGGTCACCACCGCCGTTGTGCTGTTGGCGAACGTGCTGGTCGGGCCGACGACCGTGCCCGGCGCGAGATTCGAGGGACCGCCCGTAGTCTGGGTGCGCACGTAGGTGGTCACTGGATTCGGGGCGGTGCCCGACGCGAACCAGTTCAGGCTCGTCGAGCCGTATGGATTGATGTCCCAGCCCGAGAGGCCGCTACCGGCCGTCGAGATGAACTGCTGTGAATCGATCTTGATGTAGAGACCATCAAAGTTCAACGGGATCGACTGCCCGATGTTCCAGGTGATGACCTCGGCCCCTGCCGAGCTCGCAGCGACGGCAACAAGCGCAGCGCCCGCGCAGGCATTGAAGTGACCCGCAAGCCGACCGCGCAGCCCGCCACTGTTGAGTGAGTTAGACATGATGTTCTGATCTCCAGGATCTGTGAGACGACCCGCCCGCAGGCACCTCGCCTGCCCCTGGAACAACCAGGGACCGTGCTCCACGAAAGGCCCTCACGGGAAGGTAAACCCGATTTGAACGGCTCCAAGCCGCGCCACCCCCCATTTTCGGCAATTGTCCGAGTTGAGTTCAGCGCCATGCACCCGTAGGTTGCGGGCGTGAAGCCCGTGAATCAGCCGATCGTCGTCGTGTCCGGCCTGCCCCGCTCGGGCACGAGCCTGATGATGCAGATGCTTGTCGCAGGTGGGCTTCCGGCCCTGACCGACGGCCTTCGAGCACCCGACACTGACAACCCCCGCGGCTACCTTGAGCTTGAGGCCGTCAAGCGCCTCAAGTCCGATACTTCTTGGCTGGCGACCGCCCATGGCCACGCCGTGAAGGTCATCCACCTGCTGCTGCAGGACCTCCCCACCACCTACGACTACGACGTGCTCTTCTTGGAGCGCGATATCGGCGAGGTTCTCCGGTCGCAATCGGCCATGCTCTCAC